>DBCZ01000007.1:504-687 GCA_002293315.1 Ruminococcaceae bacterium UBA945 | reverse complement strand
CTTATGGACGAACTGGAGCTGCCATACATAAAGGCAGAGCTTCAAGCCGGCACTTCTGTTACACTTAAAAACCTGACTACAGGCGATAAATATAAGCTTGAGGCTGTGCTTACGGACAGAGAACGCAAAATGGTTATAGCAGGCGGCCTTTTGAATTATACTAAGGAAAACGGTTGAGGAGAA
>DBCZ01000007.1:0-473 GCA_002293315.1 Ruminococcaceae bacterium UBA945 | reverse complement strand
TGGAAAATGATTAAGGATATTCTCCTTTTGCCCTATATTGACTTGAACACGGAGTATTATGACCTCGGTCTTGAATATCGCGAGAAAACGAAGGACCAAGTGACCGCGGATTCTGCCAATGCCACGAAGAAATACGGCGTTGCGGTGAAATGCGCTACGATTACCGCCAATGCCGACAGAGTTAAGGAGTATAATCTCACCGAGATGTGGAAATCGCCTAACGGCACGATTCGCTCAATTCTGAACGGCACGATTTTCCGCGCGCCGATTATCGTAGACGGTATCGTTCCCTTTATCCCCACATGGACTAAGCCTATTACTATCGCGAGGCATGCATATGGCGATGTGTATAAAAACGTGGAGATGATAGCCGAGGAGGGCTCAAAGGCGGAGCTCCTTCTCACGAAGAAAGACGGCACAACCGAGCGCCGCCTCATTCATGAGTTTGAAGGTTCTGCCGGTGTGATTCAGGG
>DBCZ01000070.1 GCA_002293315.1 Ruminococcaceae bacterium UBA945 | reverse complement strand
CTAAGAACCGCGACCCACTCCCGAATGAGCAGGAGTCCTGTATCGGCTGGCTCAGGAATCAGTTTGCGATTCTGCGTCCGGCGATAGTGGTGTGCCTCGGCAGAGTAGCCGCCGCCAAGCTCATAAAGGAGGACATAAAAATCACGAAGGAGCATGGAATCTTCTTCGAGAAGGGCTCGACGCTCATGATGGGAACCCTCCACCCCGCCGCACTTCTGCGCAACCCGAACAATAAGCCCGCCGCTTTTGAGGATTATCTTGCCTTGAGGAAAAAAATTGATGAGCTGCAGGCGGATATCGCGAAGGAGTATTAGTCTTACAGGGCTTGAATATGAACACATAAATGCTTATACTATGTATGGCTAATAACTAAAAAACATAAGGAGTTTGACTATGAAAGTGGCAGTAATTGGCTGCGGCACGATTGCAAACGCGGCACACATCCCGTCTTACATGAACAACGAGGAGGCGGAAATCAAGTATTTTTGCGATATTATCCCCGAGCGTGCAGATGCGGCGGTAGAGAAATACGGCTGCGGCACGGCTATAACGGATTATCACGAAGCTCTAAATGACCCGGAGATCGAAGCGGTTTCGGTTTGCACGCCGAACAATGTTCACGCGCAGATCTCTATTGACGCGCTCAAGGCCGGCAAGAACGTCCTCTGTGAAAAGCCCGCCGCGCGAACTTATGCCGAGGCGCTTGAGATGCAGAAGGCTCAGCACGAGAGCGGCAAGGTTTTGAATATCGGCGTTGTGAACCGTTTCAATGACAGCGTGAACAGAATCAAGAAATATATTGACGACGGCAAGCTCGGCGAGGTTTATCAGGTGTATGCCAGCTTTCGCGCGCACAGGCAGATTCCCGGGCTGGGCGGCGCTTTCACGACGAAGGCCATCGCCGGCGGCGGCGCTCTGATTGACTGGGGCGTACATTATCTTGACATAGTGATGTACTGCTGCGGTGACCCGGCTGTTAAGACAGTCACCGGCGAGGCGTTTTGCAAGCTCGGCAAGGATATGGAAGACTACACCTATTCGTTTATGTGGGCGGGCCCGCCTAAATATGACGGAGTTTACGACGTTGACGATTCCGTCACGGCGGTGATAAGAACCTCCGGCCCGGTTATCACAGTCAACGGCGCGTGGGCGCAGAATATAAACGAAGAAGACAGATACATTGATTTTCTCGGCACTAAGGCAGGCATCCGCCTGAGATACGGCAAAGACTTCACCCTCAGCACAACCGAAGACGGCGCGCTCGTCGCTTATACGCCGGAGTTTGAGAATACTGATATGTTCCAAAATGAGATTGACGCATTCGTGCGCTGCATTAAAACAGGCGAAAAGCTGCCGTCTCACATTGACACGGTTATTATAACCTCGCAGATGATGCAGGCAATTTATGATTCGTCAGAGGCGCATAAAGAAATCACACTTAATTAAGGAGGCAGTTTATGTATCCGTTCAAAATTGGCATCATAACAGATTCATTCAACACAGACTTTCTCACCGCGCTTGATAAGGCGCATGCTCTTGGCGCTGCCGGCATTCAGACGAGGGCGACGCATGGCGAATTCTCCCCCTACATGAGCGCTGATAAGCGCAAGGAAACCCTCAAGGCCGTCAAAGACAGGGGCATGGTTTTCTCGGCACTTTGCGGAGATTTGGGCAAGGGCTTCGGCGATTCAGCCCTCAACCCCGAGCTGATTGAAAAATCAAAGCGCATACTCGACCTTGCAAAGGATTTGGAGACGGACATCGTGACAACGCATATCGGCGTTGTGCCGACGGATAAAAATCACCCGCGTTATGAGATTATGCAAAAGGCCTGCAGAGAGCTTGCAGAGTATGCGGACAGCATGAACGCTCACTTTGCCATTGAGACGGGCCCGGAAACAGCGGAAACGCTGAAATGCTTCCTTGATGAGCTGCACTCTACGGGCGTGGCGGTGAACCTTGACCCCGCGAATTTTGTGATGGTGACAGGCGACGACCCCGCAAAGGCCGTCCATACGCTCAAGGATTATATTGTGCATACTCACGCGAAGGACGGCAGAAAGCTCAAAGATGTCGCACCTGAGATAATTTACGGGCTTGAGGAGGGCGACATGCTGGCGTCTGATTCCTTCATTGAGCTGCCCCTCGGCGACGGCGATGTGCCCTTCCCTGCCTACCTGAAGGCGCTTGACGACATCGGCTTCAAGGGCTATCTGACGATTGAGCGCGAGGTCGGAGATGACCCTGCAAAAGACATCGGCACGGCTGTGGAGTTCCTGAATAAGCTAATCAAATAGTAAAAAGCCGGGAGTTTTCTCCCGGCTTTCCATTATATTGGCTTCCACAGCCTCACGGCCATGAAAGTTTTGATATATTTGTCAAGAAGATCTCCATCGTCTCCATCCTCGAAGAAATCCACTATATGGAATCCCGCCCTTACCATTCCACCGAGCTGAGCGTCAAGGCTGTGGCCATATTCAAGCGTCTCATTATTTGCTATGCGCTTCTGAAGCTCCGCCTCACTGAGATGAGTGGTGTCCGCGTAAGGGATTTTATACTTTACAGCAAGATTTCCCCTGTCATATTCCTCCATATCAAACATATATATGATAGGATTAGCTATGCCGGCAATCATATTTCCGCCTTTTTTTAAGACGCGGAAACTCTCTTGCCAAACCGGTGCAACATCATCAACAAAGCAATTTGAAACAGGATGAAAAACCATGTCGAAGCTTTCATCTTCAAATACCGAGAGGTCTTTCATATCGCCTTGGACAGTATTGATTATGAGATTATCGCGTTCTGCCACCATTCTGTCTTGGTTCAACTGCGCATCGCTGTTATCGAAAACCGTCACCTCCGCGCCCAGCGCCGCAAAGAGCGGGCCTTGTTGCCCGCCGCCGGACGCCAAAAGCAGAAGCCTCTTTCCGCTGACAGGCATATACCACTCTTTCGGCACAAAAATCTCGGGTGTGAGGAGGAATTCAGCCTTGCCGTTTTTTGCAGCCGCGACCTCTTCGCTTGTCACGGGAATCGTCCACATGTTTCCCCTTGAGACTTCATTATTCCATGCGTTCTTATTGTGCTTTATTACATCAACCATGCTTGAATTCCTCTATATCTATCAGCTTCCCGCCCGTCAGTCGGGATTTTTCCGCCGCCAGAGCCAGATAGTGGCTCGGCATGGAGGCTTCAAGCGTAGTGGTGCGGTTATTCGGCTCAGTTTCATTTATCAGCATATCAAAGAAATCTGCGATTATCCCGCTGTCTCCTCCGCCGTGACCTTTCAAATCTGAAGCAATGCTCTTGATGTCGATTATCTCCTCATCTTTGCCGAAAACCTTAACAGAGATTGTGTTGCTCTTGGTGTCGGCCCTCAGCTCGCCGAGCGTGCCCATCGCCTTAAACTCGCGAAAGCAATCTTCTGTAAAGGCGCACATCGTGAAATTGACGATTGAGCCGTCGGTCATCTCAATGTTCACAGTCTGATGGTCCACAACGTTATTGTCGCAGCTATACACGCATCTGCCATACTGCCCGCTCTTCAAAGCCGCCAACACGCTTTCGGGTGTGTTTTCGGCACTGACGACAGAGCTAATCCATGAGCCAGCGTTGTTTGCAATGCCGGTTTTTTTGTTTGTGACATAGATTTTCTCCACATCAAAAATGCAGTTTTCCTTTGCACCGCAACCCGAAAGACAGAAATCTGCCGCTCCTTCGGGGGCATTTTCTTTTTTGAAAAGATATGTTCCGCCCATTGAAGACACAGTTTTAGCCTCCTTGCCCGTAAGCCAAAGGAGAATATCCATATCATGGCAGGATTTCTGGAGAATCATCGGGCTCGTCTCATCGGAATTGCGCCAGTTTCCCCTAACGAAGCTGTGCGCCTGATGCCAGTATCCGACGTTCTCCGAGGCATTAACCGCGACCACCTCGCCGATTTTTCCGCCGGCGAGTATCTCCTTGATTTTATTAAAGAAAGCTGTGTATCTCAGCACATGGCAGAGCACAATTTTCCCACCGCTGCTCTTCGCGGCCTCAAGAATTTCCCTGCACGCCGATATATCGGGCGAGATGGGCTTCTCCATGAGAACATCATAGCCGAGCTTCAGGGCGGGGATAGCATGGTTCACATGCTGCCTGTCCATCGTGCATACGAAGATAACATCCGCAAGCTTCCCTTTGGAGAGCATTTCCTCTGCGCTCGCAAAGCAAAGCTCATCAGAAATATCATAAAGCTTTTTTGCGAGTGCCACACGCGCCGGGCGAACATCAGCCACCGCGACTATCTTTATTTTATCGGGAAAAAGGTTCTGCATTGAGGCATATGTG
>DBCZ01000049.1:11321-11455 GCA_002293315.1 Ruminococcaceae bacterium UBA945 | reverse complement strand
TGCCGTTTTTCTCGTTATAGGCCTCCTGAATGCTTCTTCTTCGCTCCGTCTCGGTGATTGCGTATTCCATCGACGGCGTGACCTCGTCGGCATACATTATCACCTCGCCCTCGGAGTTTCTCGCCGCGCGCCCG
>DBCZ01000049.1:3456-11267 GCA_002293315.1 Ruminococcaceae bacterium UBA945 | reverse complement strand
CGCAGGAGGTTTATGCCCACAAGCACATCAAATTCACCGAGACGCAAGTCTCTGATTATCTCCATGCGCTCGACGGTATCTATATCGTGGTGCATGTACCTCACGCGTATGCCGTAGCCCTCGAAATAGCTTGTGAGATCCTCTGCCATCTTCTTCGTCAGTGTAGTCACGAGGATTCTCTCGCCCTTTTCACTGCGCGTGTTTATCTCCGAAATCAAATCGTCTATCTGCCCCTGCGTGGGCTTCACGGTGATTCTCGGGTCAAGCAGCCCCGTTGGGCGTATGACCTGCTCCACCACCTGCGCTGATTTTGTGAGCTCCATGTCTCCCGGCGTGGCGCTGACGAAAATCGCCTGATTGATGTGCTTGTAGAATTCGTCATAGTTCAGCGGGCGGTTATCAAACGCGCTCGGCAGGCGGAAGCCGTAGTCAATGAGCATTTCCTTGCGCGCTCTGTCTCCCGCGTACATGCCGCGCACCTGCGGCAGCGTGACGTGCGACTCATCAACGAACAAAAGATAGTCTTCCGGGTAATAGTCCATCAACGTAAACGGCATCGAGCCGGGTGCTCTGCCCGCCAGCACACGTGAGTAATTCTCAATTCCCTTGCAAACGCCGATTTCCTGCAGCATTTCCATATCATACCGCGTGCGCTGCTCTATGCGCTGTGCTTCAATCAGCTTGCCCTGCTTCTTGAAAAACTCCACACGCTCAAGCATCTCCTCGCCAAGCTGTGATATGGCCGTCTCCATTTTTTCGCGCGGCACGATATAATGCGACGCCGGATAGATTGCCACATGCTTGAGGTCATTGAGGATTTGCCCCGTGAGCGGGTTCACCTCGCTGATTCTTTCAATCTCATCGCCGAAGAACTCCACACGAATGGCCTTTTCGCTTGATTCCGACGGGAAAATCTCCACCACGTCACCGCGCACCCTGAACTTATTTCTGATGAAGTTTATATCGTTGCGCTCATATTGCAGCTCAACGAGCTTCTTCAGTAAATCATCGCGGTTCTTCTCAATCCCCGGGCGCAGGGAAATCACCATCGTGCGGTAGTCAATTGGGTTGCCGAGGCTGTAAATGCATGAGACGCTCGCCACGATTATCACGTCTCTTCGTTCCGAGAGCGCAGAGGTCGCGCTGTGGCGCAGCTTGTCAATCTCCTCGTTGATGGAGCTGTCCTTTTCAATATAGGTATCAGTCTGCGGCACATATGCTTCCGGCTGGTAATAGTCATAGTATGAAACGAAGTATTCCACCGCGTTGTTCGGGAAGAATTCGCGGAACTCGGAGCACAGCTGAGCCGCCAGCGTCTTATTGTGCGCCAGCACAAGCGTAGGGCGTTGAACCTCCTCAATGACGTTCGCCATCGTAAAGGTTTTGCCCGAGCCCGTAACGCCCAGCAGAGTTTGCTCCTTCATGCCGGATTTTACTCCCTGCGCCAGGTTCTTGATTGCCTGCGGCTGATCGCCGGTCGGCTTGAATTTCGACGAAATCTTAAACTCCATTCTTTCAACACCCTGCGGGTCCTTTCTTTGGCTTTCAGTAATTCTTGTACTTCACAGCAGCTTATTGCTTACAGCACCTTATAATACAGCTCGATATATGAGTCTTCAAGCGGCTTCATTTCAATAAGCTTCAGGGCTTTCAGCAAGTGCAAATCTTCAATTCCGGTGATGGATTCTCCGTCTATAAGCGTTGCGGTGTCTTTGCCGCCCACAAGCACCGGCGCAACGACGATTCTCACATAATCTATGAGGTTTTCGCGCAGGAAACGCCCGTTGAGCGTGCCTCCGCTTTGAATCGTCAAGTCCTCCACGCAGTATTTCTCTTTCAGCTTTTTGAATAAATCGGTAAAATCAATGCCGCTCTCGTAGTGAAGTATATCAAGATTCTCGTCGTCTGTCTTGAAATAATCTATCTTGTTTGTGGCGATAACAATCCTTTTGCAAAGCGCGCAGAGGTATTTAAGCCCACGCATATTCAAATGCTGCTCATTATCTATTATTACAAACGAAACCGGCGTCTTTTCCGGAAGCGTCACTCTCTCGTTCACCCCGACTTTCTCCATGGTCCTGCCTGAGTTCAGCGACCACAGCGAAGTGGTCTGCTCTATCTCATAATATTGATGCAAGCCCTCTTTCACACCGGCTATCTTCGGGAAGTCTTTATCCGCATCTAACTCGTCTGCCGCGCCGGTCGTGATTTTGCCGTCTAAAGACATCAGCATGAACAGTGTTGTAATCGGTCTGTTTTTCATTTAATCCTCCCCGAACAGTGTATTTTCCTCTTCTCTGGCCTCGCGCTTAACGCTCTTTTTATAGTCAATCACTTCCTGCTTTATCGCGCTCAGCCACTCGCTGGATTTCAGAGAGATGTAGTCCCCCTCCGCGAAAATGATATGGTCTTCAAGCTGTACGTCAATCCCGTTCAGCGCGAATTCCACGTCGCGCGTTGAATTGATGTCATTGCGCGATGGCACAGGGTTTCCGCTGGGGTGATTGTGCGCGATTATCGCTGTGTATGCGTCATACATGAGGCACAGCTCCACAACACGGCGGATATATATCGGCACCTCCGCAATGCCGCCCTCATTGACGATACCGTTATATAGAATTCTGCCGCGCTCATCCAGAAGCATGAGCGCCACAGCCTCTCTCTTCCTGCCCATGAACTTCGGCTTAAGCGCTTCATATGCCGAGGCTGAATCAAAAATCCTTCTCATTTCCGAGCTTTTATCCTCAGCCAGAAACGCGGCCGACTCTCTTATCGCATGAAGATACCTCGCGGCGTTGGCGCTCATTCCGAGCTTTTCCGCCAGCTCGCTTTGCGGTGCTTCAAGAACGCTTGAATAAGAAGTGTATTCGCGTATAAGCTCCTTGGCCGCGTTTTTTGCAGCGTCCTCCGGCATGATAAATGCGAGAAGAATCTGCAGGGCTTCCGTGCCCGTTTTGCCGCTGAAAATCTCGTTATTATACTTCTCCACGCGCAAATCCCCTCTCGCTTCAGACTGCTCTTATTCTAGCAAACATTTGTTCCTTTGTCAATCTGTTGCTTTGCTTTTCCTCCCGAAAAAACAAATTCTTTTCCCCGCATAAGGCAAGGAAAAGAATTTCCTGTTTACTTGCTTTTCTAATGGCAGCCGCGTTGGTCACACATATAATGCGCAGTCGGGTCCGTCGGGTCCCATGTGTGCCATGCTGGCAGCTTGAGTGACGTCGGCTTTTTCAGCGGACCGGAGGTCTCCACCGCCGAGATGAATACCTGCGTGCCAAGCTGGCAGTTGTCATAAATCCACTTGGCATCTTCACAGGTCAGCCTTATGCAGCCCATAGAGCGCGTTTCACCGAGGTGGTTATACTCGTCTACCTCCAAATCAAGGTTGCTGTAAGTCCAGTTCGGCACTGAGTGGAAAAGATAGCTGCCGATTATCTGCGTGCACCACTGCGCCCAGGTATAGCCCTCCATTCTCAGCCACCTGTATCTGTATGGCGTGTAGTAGGTTCCCGTGGGCGTGGTCACGCCGCAGGAGGTTATCATCGCCTTGACAGGGATTGTGTAGCCGTTGTTGCCGTCCTTCGCGTAAATAATCAGATAATTCCACGGCTTATATACCTTGATATAGTATGGCCCGGTGACAAGCCCTTCCTTTGAAATATCTTCCATCATCAGGCCATGCTTATAGTACCGCTTCCAGCCGTTCACCTGCTTCCAGCCCGTGAAGGCCTTGCCCGTGCTGCTGTCGAACTGATACTGCACGCCGTCGATTGTCGTCGGGCCGCGCACAAATTTCCTCGTGCTGCCATTGACGTAGTATTTATCACTGCCGTCTATGAGCCAGAAGGATTTCTCCGTCTTTACGTCTTCGGCGTAGCTTTCCCACTCTTCCTTCTGCGCGGCTGTGTCTGTGCTTGAAACGGTATGCTCGGTCGTAGCTTCAATAATCTGCCCGTAAGACCAGCTTGTGCTGAAAACATCATAGAAATTCTTGACGTTTTTCTTTGATTTTATGTCAGAGGCCGGATAGCGCCCAAGAATGCGGTTCACAATTGTGACAGCCTCCTCACGCTTCATCGGGTTGCTCGGGCGGAAGGTCTGGCTGCCGTCCTTTTCTGTGTAGCCGTCTATCCAGCCCTTAGAGACTGCCGAGGAAATGTAATCATATGCCCAGTGGCTCTCGCTCACATCCGTGAAGCTTATATCCGTGCTTTCAAGATTATCAAGCGCCGACGCCATCTTAACGAACTCCGCCCTCGTAATTGACGCATTGGGAGAGAAGTTTCCGTCTGCGTAACCGTTTATCACACCGAGCGTCGCCATCACACCCACAGGCTTCGCGTACCATTTATTCGCGCCCACATCACTGAAGGCTTTAACTTCATAATCCTTGTGCTTCAGCAGCGAATAGAACACCTGCGCTGCCTCCGCGCGGCTCATCGCCTTTAACGGTGCAAAGGTTCCGTTCGAGAAGCCGTTCATATACGCTGCATGGTTCACGTCGTCAAATGTCAGCAAATCTCTGATATTTCTGTCAAACTTGCCTCTGTAGGTCGTGTCTTCATATACAGGCGTGTAGTGCGGGCTGAGTGAGGTCATGCCGTCCGGCGAATACCACCCCAGGAAAACTGCCTGCGGATAACTGACCTCCGGCACATTCTTCGGAAATGTGCCCTCCTCCACCTCTTCGGTGAAAGAGGGAAACGGCGACATATCATAGGTCACGGTGAAAGTCTTTATCTGTGGCTCGGTTGGGTCTTCCGGTCCTTCTTCGGCAGGCGCCTCCGGCTCCTCAGCAATTACTATCCCGGCTTCACTCTCTTCTGTGATTAGCCCCTCGTCAACCGCGGTGAATTCGCCGGCGTCGGCGAGAAGCCTCGCGTTATCCGTCTCCGCGATTATCGACGCCGAAGCGGGAATAACCACCGTGAGCACCATGCAGACAGCAAGAACCGCGGCAAGAACAGATTTCTTCCGCAGCTTAACTTCACTGTGCTTCAGCACATATTCATCGCTTTTATGCCTACTTTCGCTCTCTTTCATCTCTTCGCAACCTACCCTCATCAAATACTACGAATTATATAGCTTAATTATACAGCATTCTCTTTTTATTTGGAAGAGACTTTTACATTTTATTTTCACGCGGATTGTGGTATTATCTATTTGATTAAACATGAGGAGAATGTATGAATATTTCTGTCATAGGCTGCGGACGCTGGGGCAGCTTTATAGCTTGGTATTTGAACAGAATCGGCCATGATGTGCTGCTGTATGGCAGGGAAGCTTCTAAAACGATGAAAGCTCTCATGGACACCAGGCGCAACGCCGTGCTGGAGCTTCCTGCGGAGATAAGGCTCTCAACAAGCCTAGGTGAGGCACTGGAAGCCGACGTCAACATAATATCAGTCAATTCACAGGGCTTGCGCGCGCTGATGGAGGAAATGAAACCGTTTTCGCCCGCCGGCAAAACCTTTGTGCTGTGCATGAAGGGAATTGAAATCGGCACAGGCAAGCGGCTTTCGGAGATTGTGGCGGAATCCGCCGATGAAAGCAATGCCGTCGCGGTATGGCTTGGGCCGGGGCATGTGCAGGAGTTTTATTCAGGCACGCCGAACTGCATGGTAATCGACAGCGCCGATGAGAGCGTCAAGGAAAGGCTCGTCGCGGGATTTTCAAGCGAATTGATTCGCTTCTATTACGGCCGCGACTTAATCGGCAATGAAATCGGCGCGGCGGCGAAGAACGTTATAGGCATTGCCGCCGGCATGCTTGACGCCTTGGGGCTTTCTTCTCTTAAGGGCGCGCTGATGTCACGCGGCACAAGAGAGGTTGCGCGGCTCATCAAAGCGCTTGGCGGCAGTGAGCTTTCAGCATATGGACTTTGCCATCTCGGCGACTATGAGGCCACCATCTTTTCAAAGTACAGCCACAACAGAAGGTACGGCGAAATGCTGATAAGCGGCGGCGAGTATGCCGACCTCGCCGAGGGGCACTACACCGCAAAGGCGATTATGCTGCTGGCGGAGAAGCACTATATCTCGCTTCCGATTTGCAGCGGAGTTCACGATATAATCTACAAGCAGCGAGACGCTAAGGAGACTTTGGAGGAGCTTTTCTCCAGAAGCCTCAAAAATGAATTTTAGGGGGATATTATGAGCAAAACCATCGGGTTCATCGGGTTCGGAAACATGGCGTCGGCCATTATTACCGGCATTAAAAATAACGGAAGCGGCGAGGATTTAAGCATCATCGCGGCGGATTCTTCGTCTACGGCGCTCGAAAAAGCGGCAAGCCTCGGCGTATGTATTATAGAGAGCAACGCCAAGCTTGTGAGAGAGGCGGATATAGTCTTTCTCGCGGTTAAGCCGCAGGTGATAGAAAGCGTGCTGGAGGAGATTTCTTCCGTTGCCTCGCAGGACAAGCTGTTCGTCTCCATTATCGCCGGGCGTTCGCTTGAATATTTCGCAGAGACGCTCGGCGATAGTATTCCCGTCATACGCACAATGCCGAATACCCCCGCGCTCGTCGGAGAGGGCATGACGGCGCTCTGTGCAAATGAAAATGTGAGCGAAGCTGATATGGAATTCGTGGTTTCACTTTTTTCAAGCTTCGGCAAGGCGGAGGTTGTTCCCGAGCGGTTGTTCGATGCCGTTGTAGGCGCAAGCGGAAGCTCTCCGGCTTATGTTTTCATGCTGATTGAAGCCATCGCCGACGCGGCCGTCGAGGGCGGGCTGCCGAGGGCGCAGGCATATACCTTCGCGGCGCAATCGGTGCTTGGCAGCGCCAAGATGGTGCTCGAAACGGGCAATCACCCTGGCGAGCTGAAGGACATGGTCTGCTCGCCCGCAGGGACGACGATTGAGGCTGTCAGGGTGCTTGAGGAAAAAGGCTTCCGAGGCGCCGTGATTGCCGCCGTGAAAGCCTGCATCGAGAAATCGCAGAATTTATAGGAGGCAATTATGAATGAAGCTATGACAGTTCTCATGGATAGGAAATCCATGCGCGAATTTGAACCAAAGGATGTGCCCTCAGAAATAAAAGAGAAAATTCTTGCCGCCGCCATGCGCGCGCCGACAGCGGGCAACTCCATGCTCTATACCATAATTGATGTTACAGACCAGGCGAAGAAGGATATTCTCGCCGTGAGCTGTGATAATCAGCCGTTCATTGCCACAGCTCCGGTAGTATTGGTTTTCCTCGCGGATTACAGGCGCTGGGTTAGAAAATTCGAGCAAGCAGGTCTCTCTCCCGCCGCGCCTGACTTGAGCGATCTCTTGCTGGCAACGAACGACGCCGTCATAGCCGCTCATACGGCGTGCGTCGCGGCGGACAGCCTCGGCCTCGGCTCCTGCTATATCGGCGATATTCTCGAAAACTGGGAAACTCATCAAGAGCTTTTCAATCTGCCTGAATATGTCGCGCCCGTCTCTATGCTCGTGATGGGCTACCCAACGAAGCGGCAGCTTGAACGCGCCCAACCCTCACGCTTCCCGAAACAGATGATTATACATGAGAACCATTACAACGACCTCTCCGGCGAGGCATTGCAGGAATTCCGGACAGATGAGCAGGCACGGAATTTCTTCCGCATGAAATATACTTCGGATTTCTCTGCGGAGGCCGCGAGAAGCGTCGCCGAAATATTCAAAAACTGGACCGCATTAAAAAAGCACCTATAAGGTGCTTTTTTCAAGCTCTGCCAATCTTTCCTTGCTCATGTTCGGCGTGTCTTTTAATGGGAAATCTATATTAAGCTCCTCATATTTCTCACGGCACATATTGTGAAACGGCAGGAACTCAAGCTTTTTCAG
>DBCZ01000049.1:0-3434 GCA_002293315.1 Ruminococcaceae bacterium UBA945 | reverse complement strand
TTGGGAACCACGACATGCCGAACCCACAGCGGGATATTCATGCGCTCGGTGAGCCGCAGAAATTCCATAACCGTGTTCATGTCTGCACCGGTGTGTGTTTTATATTCTTCAGCCGAGGCGAATTTTATATCGGCAATCACCAAATCCGTGTGCTCCAGCAGATCTTCGGCACGCTCGCCGGCGATAATGCCGGAGGTATCAAGCGCGGTGTGGATTCCCGTGGCACGCAGCGGCTTGAAAAGCTCGGTTACGAATTCGGCCTGCATGAGCGGCTCGCCGCCTGATACGGTCACTCCGCCGCCTGCGGCAAAATACGGCGCGAGACGATACAGCTTCCTGAAAAGCTCCTTTGAGGTCATTTCCGTGCCGCCTGAGGGCTTCCATGTGTCGGGGTTGTGGCAGTATACACACCTGAGCGGGCAGCCCTGCATAAACACCGTGCACCTCATGCCCGGGCCGTCCACAGCGCCCGAAGCCATGGAGTGTATCCTCCCCTTTATCGGCTCAAGCGTCATATGGCATCGTGGAAGGTTCTGCTGATAACCTCGCGCTGCTGGCAAATGGAGAGCCTGTGGAAATTCACCGCATAGCCCGAAACTCTGATGGTAAGGTTCGGATACCTCTCCGGGTTTTCCATTGCCTCTATGAGCTTCGCTCTGTTGAAAACGTTCACGTTTATGTGATGTGCGCCCTGAATGAAGTATCCGTCGAGGATTGCGACGAGATTTTGCTTTCTTTCATCGCAGGTTTTTCCGAGGGAATCCGGCGTGACGGAGAATGTGTTCGATATGCCGTCCATGCAATAATCATAGCGGAGCTTCGCAACGGAGTTCAGTGACGCCAACGCGCCCGAGGTATCCCTGCCGGACATCGGGTTTGCGCCCGGGGCGAGCGGCTCGCCGATTTTCCTGCCGTCCGGCGTGCTGCCTGTTTTCTTGCCATACATCACGTTCGATGTGATTGTGAGAATCGAGAGCGTGTGCTTCGCATCTCTGTACAGCGGAAGCTTCATAAGCTCCTCATAGAAAGCCCGAACCTGCTCCTGCGCGATGGAATCCACTCTGTCGTCATCATTGCCGAACTTGGGATAATCCCCCTCTACGGTATAATCCGTAACTAGACCCGTTTTCTCGTTTCTGACGCATTTAACCCTAGCATATTTCACCGCCGAAAGAGAATCTGCCATGCAGCTCATGCCGGCTATGCCGAAGGCCATGAGGCGGCGCACCTCGCTGTCGTGCAGAGCCATCTGCACCTTTTCATAGGCGTATCTGTCGTGCATCGTGTGGATTACATTCATCGCAGCGGCATAGGTCTTCGCCAGCCAGTGACGGTATATCTCAAGCCTTTCGGCAAGCTTTTCGTAGTCTAGATAATCCTCCTCCCACACAGGCATTTCCGGGCCGTAAAGCTCCCCGCTTATTTCGTCGCGCCCGCCGTTTACAGCCATGAGGACTAGCTTCGCAATATTTGCCCGCGCGCCGAAGAACTGCATATCCTTGCCGGTTCTCATCGCGGAAACACAGCAGGAGATAGAGTAATCGTCGCCGAAGGCCGGTCTCATAATGTCATCGTTTTCATATTGAATCGCGTCTGTGTCGCAACTGACCTTAGCGCAGTATTTCTTGAAATTCTCGGGCAAATCCTTTGACCACAGCACCGTGAGGTTTGGCTCCGGTGAGGAATCGAGATTGTAAAGCGTGTGCAGCATTCTGTAGCTTGTTTTTGTGACGAGCGTTCTGCCATCCTCCGCCATTCCGCCGACGGCCTCGGTTATCCACATCGGGTCGCCCGCAAAAAGCTCGTTATACTCCGGCGTGCGCAGGTGGCGCGCCATGCGCAGCTTCAGCACGAAATCGTCGATTATCTCCTGCGCGCCGCTTTCGTTGAGGATTCCCGCTTTCAAATCCCGCTCAAAATATACATCGAGAAAGCTTGAAACTCTGCCGAGGCTCATCGCCGCGCCGTTTTGCTCCTTGATTGCGGCAAGGTAGGCGAAATAAAGCCATTGCACGGCCTCTCTGGCTGTTCTCGCCGGCTCGGAAATATCAAAGCCATATGCCGCCGCCATTGTTTTGATGTCTTCAAGCGCGCGAATTTGCTCGCTTATCTCCTCGGCAAGGCGCAGCTTCTCATCGGAATAGCCCATCTCGCCGATTCTGTTCTTGTCGTTTTCCTTCTCCTCAATCAGCCTGTCTATGCCATAGAGCGCAACGCGGCGGTAGTCTCCGATGATTCTCCCTCGTCCGTAGGCATCCGGCAGACCGGTGATAATGCCGATATGGCGCGCCTTTTTTATCTCGGGCGTATATGCGTCAAACACCGCATCATTGTGTGTTTTCCTGTATTTGAACTCGTCCTCTATCTTCTGCGAGACCTTATACCCGTAAGCCGCGCAGGCCTCTTTCACCATTCTCATGCCGCCGAAAGGATTACACGCGCGCTTCAGCGGCTCGTCAGTTTGCAAGCCCACGATTATCTCATCGTCCTTATCAAGATAGCCCGGTGCAAAGGAAGTGGGCGTGATAATCGTCTCGTTGTCTATCTTCAAAACGCCGAGCTTTTCCGCCTCTCTTCTCAGAAGCGCCTCAAATTTTGAAAGAAGCCTATTCGTACGCTCAGTCGGCAAAGCAAGGAAGCTTTCATCGCCGCTATACGGCGCAAAGTTATGCATGATGAAATCACGCACATCGATGCTCTCTTTCCAAGCTCTGCCACGGAAGGTCCCCCACGCGGAATTGTCAAAATCCTCATTTATAATTATCGCCCCGTCAAGAAGCTGTGCGTATGATTTCACCGTTATCCCTCCCCGCGGTTTAGTGTATTGAAACAACTAAAATAAAAAGGCAGCATCGACTAATCGATACTGCCCAGACGGTCGACATAAACTCTCTCCTGCTTCCTTGTGGTTATTTCCACAAAAATCCGTCAGTTACAGGAGCGTGTTTATACTATATCACCGTTCTTGCAAAATTGCAATACTATATTTTGTGTTTTTTCAAGTTTTTTATTTAACAATATACAAGGGGTGGATATTGGGACGAAGGAATACTTGCTTAATAAACAACCCCCTTTCTTAAATATTTAGGTTATCCTTCCGAAACCCCAAACCTTTCATTGGCCGCCCCATGTAGCTTCTCTTTCGGCATTCTCCCATTCCAGTGTCCAGCCGGGGAAGCCGTATTCNNTTCACAAAACTCTGTGTCTTTTGATATATATGTATAAGGCGGGTCTTTGTGGCTTTCACCATAGCAGTTAGTAATCACCCTGTACTCTATTCCTTCACCCTCTGCCGGTCCCCTAACATAACCAATACGAAAAATCAATTCTTCTCCAAACCTGACTTCGGAATGTTGTCCTGAAGATGCATTATAACGAATTCCATCCTCACTGCTTTCATATTCAAAAGAATTGACAAGGTCAATCAGCTCATA
>DBCZ01000042.1:288-5877 GCA_002293315.1 Ruminococcaceae bacterium UBA945 | reverse complement strand
TCAGTTCGCTGGACGGAAGAGCCGGCTTCACAATCTTCGGTATAATCTTCTGCGTGATTGCCGTTTTAATGTGCGCGTTCGTCGTGGCATTCTACACGTCAATCATCAAGATTCTCTCAAGGGGCAAGAATATTGCCGAAACTGGCGTGCCTGATAACAGAGTTTCGGGCTTCCTCATCGCCGTGCTGTGGATATTCGCGATTATACAGGCGATTATCGCGGTGGTTTCTATTTTTTCCGGAACGTTTTCCTTCATTCCGCCGGTGTTTTCATGCGTCACGATGCTTTTGGCGGCAATCTTGCTTTCGGAATACAAAAAGGGCATGACAGCCGTGTTGTACGGCGCACATCCAGTCATGGCTGCGCCGGAAGCATATTCATCCTATGCGCCTCAAGTGCCGCAGGCTCCTGTTGCTCCTGTGAGCAGGCCGGTGCCTTCGGTTGACGAAATCATCAATGAGCATCTCGGCGATGTAAGCGTGAACCCCGGAGCGGGAACAGGCATGGACGAGGCATATACTTACAGACCTGCCGCTGCCGCGCCGACAGACCCTGATAGCAAACCCCAGACTGTGACGCAGCACGAGGAAGCAAAAGCGCCCGCAAACTTCGTAAAAGACGCTGTCGGGGACCTTGTCAACGAGCCTCTAGCGGGGAATGAGGTGAGCTTGCATTCCGGCATTGCCGCCGAAGTTAAGGATAGCGAAGACCAGGCGAACATGGCGGTTGAAGAGACGATGAAGAAAACCGACGCCGCGGTAGAAGAGGCGCAGAAAGCCATCAACGACGACGTTCAGGCCGCCAAGGAGAACATCACTTCTTCAGTCGAAGACGCCGCAAAGAAGGTAGACGACGATTTGAGCAAATAGATAAGCAAAATGAAAAGAGGCTTCAGAATTACTCTGAGGCCTCTTATTTTATGGTGTTTAATCAAACTGCATTTGCCACAGCTTTGCGTATTCTCCGCCGCGCTCAAGAAGCTCGGCGTGTGAACCCACTTCGGAAATGCTCCCGTTTTCAAGCACTATGACGCGCCCCGCATTCTTGATGGTGGAAAGCCTGTGCGCGATAACGATTGTCGTCCTGCCCTTTGCAAGCTCTTCAAGCGAGCGCTGAATCTGCCTTTCGCTCTCTGTGTCAAGCGAGCTTGTGGCCTCGTCGAGAATCAGAAGCGGCGGGTTCTTAAGGAAAACTCTCGCGATGCTGATTCTCTGCTTCTGGCCACCGGAGAGCTTAATACCCCTATGGCCGATGTCTGTGTCGTAGCCGTTCGGAAGGCTCATGATAAACTCATGCGCGCCGGCATGTTTCGCCGCGTTGATGATTTCATCGTCATTTGCAGCCGGTTTGCCGTAAAGGATATTCTCCCGCACCGTGCCGGAAAAAAGATAAATATCCTGCTGCACAAAGCCGATATTGCTCCGCAGTGAGTGCAGGCTGACCGAATTGATATTCCAGCCGTCAATCAGAATCTCGCCGGAGCTTATTTCATAAAAGCGCGGGATAAGCGAGCAAAGCGTCGTCTTTCCGACGCCTGACGAGCCGACAAGCGCGATATAATCGCCCTCGTTCACGGTGAGAGATACATCGTCAAGCACATCATCTGTGCCGCCGCTGTATTTGAAGCTCACATTTTTGAATTCAAGCTTGCCGCGCACATCGGTGATGTTGGGCAGATTCTCCTCTTCCGTCGGCATATCCAAAAGCTCGGTGAAGCGCTTGAAGGCCGCAATGCCCTCCTGATACTGCTGCGTTATCCATGAGAGCTGCGGGATTGGCGCGATGAGATAATCGCAGTAAAGCATGAACGTGATGAGGTCAGCGATGTCGAGCGTTTCACCGGTTATGGCTATCGCGCCGAAAACCACCAGCGCAATCTTCACAAGCTGAGCCAAAGCGTCCATGCCCGTGTAAAGCAAAGACTCATCTTTGTAAATCATTTTTCTGCCAAGCATAAAGAGGTGGTTGAGCCGCCCGAACTTCCGCTCCTCCTCGGCCTCGTTCGCGAAGGATTTCACCACGCGGATTCCCGAAATATCATCCTCAACATACGCGTTCACATCGCTTATCATCTCAAGGTTTTTCTTGTAAGACTTCTTCAGCCGCTTGTTAAGCAATAAAGTATACACGACCATCACCGGCAGAAACGCGAAGATTATCAGCGTAAGCCTCGCGTTAATCGTCATGAGGATAACGGCCGAGCCGATTATCTCCGTGAGATAAACCGCGAGATTCTCCGGCCCGTGATGGCAGAGCTCGGCGAGCATGTTGAGGTCTGTCGTCATTCTGGTGAGCAGGCTGCCGGGCTTTTCGCCGTCAAAGAATGAAAAAGACATCTTCTGCAAATGCGCGAACAGCTCGCCGCGCATATCACGCTCCATCATCGCGCCCATGCCGTGACCCTTTGCGTCATAAAAATAGGTGCAAAGTGCGCGCACGATGAGCAGAAGCACCATCCCAAGCCCCGCAAGCATGATTTTTTTAATCATGTCTTCTCCGCCGGTAGCGTTGCCAACGGGCAAAACATCATTCGTGACGTATCTTATAAGCGCGGGGAAGATGAGCGACGTGGCCGCGACGATTAGCGCACAGCCAATGTCTCCGGCAAAAAGCAGTTTATACGGCTTGTAGTATGAAAAGAATCTCTTGATACTTATCTTTTTGGTTTCAGTGTTATTCATATGTTTCTCCATAATTATTTAGTTCCGGCAAAAAGGCATAAAAATACCGCAGCACCTTTGCGTTGCGGTAAAAATACCAAAACAAGACCAATGGAACTCCCCATGGAAGCCCCGTCAGCCATTCAAAAGAAGCCGGATTTTGCTGAAATTATCAGCGTATTCAGTTTTAGTTTGATGTCACCTGTGAAGTTTTTTTCATATGATAACACTCCTTTGAATGAGTATAGGCTAATTTAAGCACATAAACTTTGGCTTGTCAATAATTTATTCCCGAAAAGCGTTGAAATCAGCCGTCTCTTTGGTGTATACTCTTAGATAGGTTTTGAAAATCAGAAGGAGGCAATACTATGCCGTTTGTTCAGGTAATTATGAGCTGTGATTTAAGCCCCGAAAGTGAGAATTCACTGAAAGCCGGCCTTGGGCAAGCCATTGCGAAAATCCCGGGAAAAGCCGAGGGAAACCTCATGCTAGATTTTCACGCGAACTCGCATATGTGGTTCAAAGGGGCGAGCGAGCCGTGCGCCTTCATCGGCGTGAACGTCCTCGGGCAGGCGCCGAAGGAGACATATCAGGCTTTCGCGGAGCGTGCCATCGGGCTGCTTGGCGAGATATGCGGAATCCCGAATCAAAACGTCTACGTCAAGGTAGACGATTCTTCAAGCTGGTTCTTTTTGAGATGAAGCGTGCCGTTATAATACGCACGCTTTTCCTTTGAATTAACTCACGGAGGCAGAAATGAGCAAAAAAGTGGCAATCATCATGGGAAGCGACAGCGATTTTCCAATCGTAATCCCGGCGATTAAGAGATTGAAAGGCTTCGGCATACCGTTTGAGGTAAAGGTTATGTCGGCGCACAGAACGCCTGACATGGCGGCAGATTTTGCCAAGGCGGCGAAAGACGGCGGCTTCGACGTGATAATCGCGGCGGCGGGCAAGGCTGCGCACCTGGGCGGGGTTCTCGCCGCACACACGACGCTTCCCGTAATCGGCATACCGATAAAATCATCGGCGCTTGAGGGCATTGATGCTTTGCTTTCGGTTGTGCAGATGCCGCCGGGCATACCCGTCGCAACCGTAGCGATTGACGGCGCAGACAACGCGGCAATCCTCGCGGCACAGATTTTGGCTCTCTCTGACGAGAGCATAGCTGAGAAGCTTGAAAAAATGAAAGCGGAAATGGTAGACGGCGTGATAAAGAAAAATGAGGCGCTGCAGGCAAGAATTGAAGAGATATAAGCAAGGCGAAGCAGCTGCGAAAAGCAGCTTAAAATAAACAATAATCACTCAATGGAGGGGAAAATGAAAAAATCGATAATGAGAAAGTACGCCAGGCTGGCGGTTCGCTCCGGCGTTTCGTTGAAAAAGGGACAGGGCTGCGTCATCACATGTGAGGTTGAGCAGTTCGATTTCGCCAGAATGGTGGAAGAAGAGGCTTACCGCGCGGGTGCGAAGTGGGTGCAGATAGACTGGCTCGACCAGCCTTCGCAGAAGCTCAAATTCCGCCATGAAACCGTCACGCAGCTTTCAAAGGTGGCAAAGTGGGAGGAGGAGAAGCGCCAGCATTATGTGGATAATCTCCCGGCAATGGTGCACATAGTTTCCGAGGACCCGGACGGCCTCAAGGGCGTGAACGTCGAGAAGATGCAGAAGGCGAATGCGGCACGCGCAAGAGTTCTGAAAAAATACAGAGACGCAATGGACAGTAAATATCAGTGGACGATAGTCGCCGTTCCCTCAAAGAAGTGGGCGAAGAAGGTTTTCCCGGGCGAGAGAGGCAGCGTGGCTGTTGAGAAGCTCTGGAACGCAATTTTAAGCTCTGTGCGCGTTTCGGCGGATAATGACCCCGTCGAGGAGTGGAATAAGCACAACAAGAAGCTGCACGATAAATGCAAGAAGCTTGATAAGTTCGCGTTTGAATATCTGGAATACAAGGATAAAAACGGCACAGATTTCAAGGTGTGGCTCAACCCGAAGGCCAGATGGGGCGGCGGAGGCGACTGGCTCTCGACCGACAAAACCTTCTATAACCCCAATATGCCTACGGAAGAAGTGTTCACCACGCCGCTTAAGGATAAATGCGAAGGCACACTCGTCGCTACGATGCCGCTTTCATATCAGGGCAACCTTATTGAGGATTTCAGCGTGACGTTCAAGGACGGCAAGGCGGTGAAGTGCAAGGCCAAGGCGAATCAGGAGCTTCTGGAGAAAATGATTGCCATGGACGAGGGCGCGGGCAGGCTCGGCGAGCTGGCTCTCGTGCCGGATGATTCTCCGATTTCCAATAGCGGAATCCTCTTCTACAACACGCTATTTGACGAGAACGCCGCGTGCCACGTCGCGCTCGGCTTCGGCTTTGATGAGCTAATCGAGAATTATGAGAATATGACGAAAGAGGAAATTAAGGCCACAGGCGTGAATGATTCGATAATCCACGTCGATTTCATGGTCGGCTCAAAGAACCTCAACGTCACAGGCTATAAAAACGGTAAGGCAACGCCGATTCTCAAAAACGGAAACTGGGCGATTTAATTGTCAAAAAATAATATTGCATCGGAGGGGAAATGGGAAGTTTCAGTGAGAGCTATAAAAACGCGGGCGTGGACGTCACGGCGGGCTACAAAGCCATTGAGCTTATGAAAAGCCATATCGGGAGAACGAAAACGCTGGGCGTTGCCTCGGGCATAGGAGCCTTCGGCGGACTTTTTAGGCCTGATTTGGCGGGCATGAAAGAGCCGCTGCTTGTCTCCGGCACTGACGGAGTAGGCACTAAGCTTAAAATTGCGTTCCTGATGGACAAGCATGACACCGTCGGTATTGACTGCGTTGCGATGAGCGTCAACGATGTGATTTGCTGTGGCGCGCGCCCGATGTTCTTCCTTGACTATATCGCGTGCGGCAGGAATTTCCC
>DBCZ01000042.1:0-260 GCA_002293315.1 Ruminococcaceae bacterium UBA945 | reverse complement strand
GGCGGCGAGACGGCGGAAATGCCGGGCTTCTACCCCGAAGACGAGTATGACCTCGCGGGCTTTGCCGTCGGCATAGTTGACAGAGAAAAGCTGCTTGACACAGATAAAATGCAGGCCGGAGATGTGATTATAGGCATGGAATCCTCCGGCGTGCATTCAAACGGCTTCTCGCTTGTCAGAAAAGCCCTCGGCATATCCGAAGCCACAATCAATAAAACATATGCCGAGCTCTCCGCACCGGTCGGCGAGGTTCTCCTCAC
>DBCZ01000014.1 GCA_002293315.1 Ruminococcaceae bacterium UBA945 | reverse complement strand
GCAGATTGAAGAGGAGCTTAAGGAAAACGTGGATAAGCTCTATTCAAAAACGCCCACAAGACCGAGAGCCGCCGCAGAGCCGGCAACACCGGTGATAATTGAGAATCCCACAGCTCCGTCTACCACAGGCGCCGCCGTTGGCAACACTGCCACAGCCAAGGCGAGCATTGACATCACGGTAGATGACGACTAATGGAGATAACCGCGATTGAGCCGCGCAAAAAGGGATTATCTCAGCTGTATATTGACGGCGAGGCGGCGGTGAAGCTTGACACGGAAACCCTCCTTAAGCGCGGCATAAGGCCGGGAAGGGAGATAACAGACGAAGAGCTTTACGATTTGATTCAGGCCTCTGACAATCGCCGCGCGAACGAAAAGGCGCTGTATCTTTTAGAGCACCGAAGCCACTCTAAGAAGGAGCTGGAGGATAAAATCGTGCGCACGGCGGCCAGCCGAGAGGCGGCAAAAGCAGCAGCGGAGCATATGGAGGCCCTCGGGCTGATAAATGACGAGCGCTATGCCCGTGATTTCGCACATTCTCTGTTCACGCATAAGAAGTTCGGGAAGCGGCGCGTCGGTCAAGAGCTTCGCCTGAAAGGCATTGACAAGGAGCTTATCGACGAAATCCTCGCGGAATATGATGACGGCGACGAAACCGCGCGCACAATAAGAGAGCTTCTTGAGAAAAAGTATCGCGGGTTTGACGGCGATGAAAAAATAAAGCGCCGGGCGATTGCCGCGCTTCAAAGATACGGGTATTCCTATGACGAGATAAAGAGAGCCATTCAGCTTCACAGCGATGAATACTACGATGAAAGCACCTGATTTCGGGTGCTTTTTCATATAATCGCGTGTCAATGCTGAAAAGCATGGAAAATTTGCATGAAAGCCTCAGAAATGATATAATCACAAAGAAAGTCAGAGGAAAAGGGAGATTTATGCACAGCGTTGGAATAGTGAGCCTTGGGTGCTCAAAAAATCAGATAGACGGCGAAATGCTGATGGCCGCGCTTCGAAACGCGGGGTATGAGCTTAAAGACGACGCGGCACTCGCGGAGATTGTGATTGTGAACACCTGCGGCTTTATCGAGAGCGCGAAGCGTGAGGCGATTGAGGAAATCTTGGAGCTGGCAAAGCTTAAGGCCGAGGGTAAGATTAAAAAAATCGTGGTGACGGGCTGCCTCGCGGAGCGCTATCAAAGCGAGATTATGCGTGATATTCCGGAGGTTGACGCGGTGCTGGGTATCGGCGCGAACGCCGATATTGCCGAAAACATAGGGAAATTGATGAGCGAAGATAAGCCGCTAGAAGGCTTCCCGGATAAGCTCAAAATGCCTCTTAGCGGTGAACGCGTGCTTTCCACGCCGTCATACTTTGCATATATTAAAATCGCGGAGGGCTGCAGCAATTGCTGCACTTACTGCGCGATTCCGTATATACGCGGGCCCTTCCGCAGCCGCACGATGGAGAGCATAATCGAAGAGGCGAAAGGCCTTTCGGAAAACGGCGCGAGGGAAATTATCCTCATAGCGCAGGATACGACGAGATACGGCGCGGATATTTACGGCGCGCCTTACCTCGCGAAGCTTTTGCGGGAGCTTGCGAAAATCTCGGGCATTGAGTGGATTCGCGTGCTTTACTGCTACCCCGAGCTTATCAACGACGAGCTTTTGGATGTGATTGCAGGGGAGGATAAGATAGTGAATTATCTTGATATTCCGCTTCAACATGTTTCAAAGAATGTTCTGAAGCGCATGAACCGCATGATGGACTATGAAAGCATAAGCGCTTTGATTGAGAAAATCCGCGGGAAAATGCCCGATATAACCCTGCGCACAACTTTTATGGTCGGCTTTCCCGGCGAGACGGAAGAGGATTTCAGTGAGCTCATGAGCTTTGCATCCGAGATAAAATTTGACAGAATGGGCTGTTTCATGTATTCTCAAGAGGAAAACACGCCCGCCGCAAAGCTGCCCGAGCAGATAGACGAAAGCGTGAAGCGTGAACGCGCCGAGGCTCTCGATGATTTGCAGATGGAGATTATGCAGAGGAAGGCAGAGGAGGCTGTCGGCGAGGAAGTCACCGTGCTGACGGAGGGTTTTGACAGATATGCAGAGTGCTTCTTCGGGCGCTCAAGAGCCGATGCGCCGGATATAGACGGCAAGATTTTCTTCACGGCGGAGAAAAAGCCGAGGCCGGGTGAATTTGTGAAAGTAAGGATAACAGGTGTGATAGACGGAGACAAAATCGGCGAACGCGCCGATTGACGGAGGGGAAAATGAATCTTCCAAATAAGCTTACAATTTTGAGAGTGTGTCTGGTGCCGTTTTTTGTGGCGCTTCTCCTTTTGGAGAGCATACCGTGCAGATTTCTCTTTGCGTTCGCCCTCTTCACAGCGGCGGCGTACACTGATCATTTAGACGGGAAAATCGCGCGCAGAGACAACCTCATAACAAATTTCGGCAAGCTGATGGACCCATTGGCGGATAAAATCATGGTCATGGCGGCGCTCATTTGCTTCGTGAAGCTTGATTTGGCATTCACCGTCTGCGTCATTATCATAATGGTGCGCGAATTCGCGGTGACTTCCGTCAGGCTGATTGCCGCGGAGCAGGGCATAGTAATCCCGGCGAACAACTGGGGAAAAGCGAAAACCGTATCGCAGATTGCGGCGATTATCACAATTCTCGTCTTCCAGAGCGTGCTTCAGTTCATGCC
The DNA here is from genome assembly GCA_002293315.1 of Ruminococcaceae bacterium UBA945. Taxonomy (GTDB): domain Bacteria; phylum Bacillota; class Clostridia; order Oscillospirales; family Acutalibacteraceae; genus Scatolibacter. The sequence continues at coordinate 932 of DBCZ01000014.1, read as the reverse complement.
GTGGCTGCCCGCCGTTTTCGCGGAAGCCGCGTATATAATCGGGCAAGCCCTGATTATAATCGCAACCGCGCTGACGCTTATCTCCGGTGTGATTTACGCCAAAGACGGCGCGCATTTGTTCAAGGACAGATGAATATGGAGCAATGGATAAAGTGTAACATCGTTGCGGTGTTCAGCCATGACTTGAATAAACTGCTGTTCTGCAAGAGGAGCAAAGAGCCGTATAAAGGGCTTCTCAATTTCGTGGGAGGGCATGTGGAAAACGGAGAGGACGGCTTGACGGCCGCGTACAGAGAGCTTTTTGAAGAGACGGGCATACCGAAGAGTATGATTGACCTCAAACTTATCTGCGAGATGAAATATCCGTTTTCGCGCTTCGATATGCAGGCGTATGTGGGCAAGCTCAAAGAAGACTTTGAGGTGTTCGGCGATGAAAATGTATTGCTTTGGGAAGAGTGGGATAAGAGTAAGGAATACTTTTCCATGGAGAAATATGCCGGAGAGGGCAGTGTGGGGCATATACTTGAGCAAATAAAACTGAACTGGAGTGAATTGTTTACATGAAGAAAACCCATCGCAAGCTTAGAAGCCGTGATGGGTTTATTTTTTTGCCGTCAGCGCTCTGTCAAGCCCCGATAAATCTTTGTGCAGATCTATTTCGGTGAGCCCGGCGGCTTTCATCAAATCAGCTACGGCCGCGGCCTGTGTGTCGCCGATTTCCGCCCCGACTACCCCGCCGGATTTCAATCTGCCCAGCCACAGCGGCGAGAGGATAGAGCGGTAAAAATCTAATCCGTCCGTGCCGCCGCTGAGCGCCGCATGCGGCTCAAAGCCTATCTCGGGCTGCAAGGAGGGAAACTCATGCTCTGCGATATACGGCGGATTTGAGGCGATGAAATCCAGAGCCGGCAAATCAATAGGCGGGGGCAAGG
>DBCZ01000066.1 GCA_002293315.1 Ruminococcaceae bacterium UBA945 | reverse complement strand
TACCTATTCTCCTAAGCCTTTCTTCCTGCAATGGAAACAAGCCTTTCAACCTTAATGCGGATAACATCAATTATATAAAATTCAAAGGGCAATTTCGCCTTTTCTCTCCCGCAAAATATACAAAAGAAGACCCTGAATTCTATGAGCTGATTGAGCTTGTTAATTCATTTGAGTATGTGGACCATGATGGACCGCGTATATCAATGGCTTCAGGGGGAAGTGATAGTGTTTGGTTCGGCAAAGAATTGCATGTTAGTATAGGCTATGTTATGGCTCCATCAGAGGGCGAGGGAAAAGATTACAGGGTGATTGAAAGCTGTTACGGAGAAAGCTATGATGGGCCAAGTACGCTTATCGCAAAAGACACAGAGTTTTGTGAAAGACTGATGGAATACGGCTTCCCCGGCTGGACGCTTGAAAAAGAGAATGCGGAAAGAGACGCTACATGGGGCGGCCAATGAAAGGTTTGGGAGTTAGTGATGACAACCCTTAGCACATGTGCTGGGAATAATAAAGGGCATTTGAGAATCTTCTCAAATGCCCTTTTTATATCCGCATGCTGTCTGCTTATATAAACCCAATCTTTTTCATCACCTTTGAAAGCGTTTTCCTCGCCATCGGCCTTGCGCGCTCAGCGCCCTCACGATAGCATTCCTCGAGATAGGCCTTGTCGGCAATCAAGCGGTAATACTCACTTTGAATCGGCTCAAGTGCGGCGAAAACAGCCTCGCCGACGGCTTCCTTGAAATCGCCGTAGCCCTTGCCTTCAAACTCCCGCTCAATTTCTTCAAAGCTCTTGCCCGTAACGCAGAGGTAAATCTCCATCAGATTATTTATGCCGTCCTTGCCTTCGCCGTAGAAAACCCTTGCCTCGCTGTCCGTGACCGCACGCTTGAATTTCTTCACGATTTCATCCTTCGTGTCAAGCATCAGCACCACGGCGTTTTTGTTGGTATCAGATTTGCTCATCTTCTTCGTCGGGTCCTGCAAAGACATAACCCTGTTGCCGAATTTCTGAATAATCCCCTCTGGAATTACGAACGTGGGGGAGTATGCGCCGTTGAAGCGCTCTGCTATGTCCCGCGAAATCTCGATATGCTGGTTCTGGTCACTGCCAATCGGCACATAATTCGCCTGATACAAGAGAATATCCGCCGCCATCAGGCAGGGGTATGTGAACAGCCCCGCATTGATGTTCTCCGGATTCTTCACGGATTTATCCTTGAACTGTGTCATGCGTGAAAGCTCCCCAAACTGCGTGTAGCAATTGAGAATCCATGCGAGCTGACTGTGCTCTGAAAGATGGCTTTGCAGGAAAAACGCACTCCGCTTCGGGTCAATGCCCGCGGCCATGCCCATTGCATAGCATTCCAATATAGCCTTACGAAGCGCCGCCGGCTCTTGCCGCACTGTGATGGAATGCAAATCCGCAATCCCGAAAACGCACTCATATTCCGCCTGATACGGTACGAAATTCCGCAGCGCGCCTATATAATTGCCGAGGGTGAAAACCCCCGTCGGCTGAAGCAGGCTCAGAACCCTCTTTTTTTCAACTCCGGTGTTATTCACTGTCAAGAACTCCTTTTATCAAATTTGCAACCCTTTCCAGAATGTCATGAGGAATTTCCTCCACATAACGCAGATTTCTTTCGTCAGGAGAAATCGTTCTTATTTGGTCTGCCATCACAAAGCCCGTTGTTCCCGTTCTTTCGTCTAACGGAACATGCAAAGGATAGCGATTGTCTCTATTGGTAATAGGGCAAATAAAAACCGTGTTTGAAATCTCATTAAACGCATTCCCGCTCACAACTACAGCAGGGCGCCGCCCGGCCTGCTCGTGCCCTTCAGTTGGGTTAAAATCGAGGATAACGATATTCCCTTTTTTCAGTCGCAAATCGTTTCACCCCCGACATCCTCACCCCAGTCTATCTCTTCGCCGCGATAGGTGCCATCATAGCTTGCAAAGAGGTCTCTGATGTTTACGGGTTTACGCACTGGTTTGACGACTAATTCATCTCCGTCAATCCACATCTCAACAGAGTCTTCGCCGGTTAATTCGGTAGCCTTAGTGAACTCTGACGGCAGAATAATGCCGAGTGCATTGCCAATTTTTACCACGCTTCTTGCGTTTTTTATTCTCCGTATACTTTGCCGCATGGAATCCAACACCTTTCCTCAAAAATAACGAAGACTTATAAATGTTATAAACTTATTGTAACATGAAGTTTTGATTTGTCAAGCACCCCGCACTCGTGTGCTGATTATATGCTGCCCAAAATCTCTATCCCGCGCCTCAGCTGCCCGTCAGTCGGCGTCGAGAAATTCACGCGGAAGCAATCTGAAACCTCATTTTCGTTCGGCATGAACGCGCTGCCCGGCACGACGCAGACCTTGTGCTCAAGCGCCTGCTGAACATAATCGCTCATATCCACGCCCTCGGGCAGCTTGCACCACGCGAACAGCCCGCCGTCAAACTTGCTCCATGAAATCCCTTTTGGCGCAAGATACTGCCTCATCGCCTCTTCCAAAACCTCCGCCTTATGCTTGTAAATTCCGCGAAGCCTCTCCAAGTGTGCTTCGTAATCGCACTCGGTCATGAAGCGGTGACAAATCATCTGCGCCCAGATGTTCGTGTGCACGTCCTCACCCTGCTTGCAGACTACCATCTTGTGAATCAGAGCCTCAGGCCCGATGGCATACCCGACGCGTATGCCGGGCGACACCACCTTTGAAAACGAGCCGACATACATAACCGCGCCCGCAGTGTCAAGCGTCTTTATCGCCGGAATATCCTCGCCGCGAAAACGCAAATCGCCGTATGGATTGTCCTCTAAAATCAACACGCCCGCAGCACTGCACAGCTCATAGACCTTCTTGCGCTTCTCTGCGCTCATCGTGATGCCCGAAGGGTTCTGGAAGTTCGGAATAGTATAGAAATACTTGATATTTTTATTCTCGCGCAGAACGCTTTCGAGCCGCTCTGTGTTCACGCCGTCCTCGTCCATCGGAATCCCGAGAAGCACGGCCTCAAAGCTCCTGAAGGAGTTCAGCGAGCCGATGAAGCTTGGGTCTTCGCACAGCACGATGTCGCCGGGGTCAACAAGCGCCTTCGTGACCAAATCCACGGTTTGCTGCGCCCCGCTCGTAATCAGCAGAGAATCCCCATTGCCACCTACGCCATACTTTTCCCGCATGTATTCCTTCAGATATTCCCTAAGCGGACGATACCCCTCCGTAGTGCTGTATTGCAGCGCAGCAACGGGTGAGTCTCTTAAAATCTCCGCCGAGATTCTCCCAATCTCCTCGGCAGGAAAAGCTTCCGCCGCCGGATTTCCCGCCGAAAACGGGATATACTCCGGCATTTCCGCATATTTGAAAATCTCCCTAATCGCGGAGGGCTTCAAGTTCCGAACTCTCTTTGAAAAATTCAACTCCATCTTCTCTCTCCCTGTTCACAAAATCTTTTTTGCGTCAACCCTCTTTGTAAAGAGAATTAACATAGTTGCGAGTGTTTTGCCCTTGCGGAGTGCCGAGGTCGTCACTCCCTACAAAGAAATGCCTTAAATGCTCAAAATTCCTGTGGCGCAGAGACCGGCAGTATATTTCTCTCAAATTCATCTTTTGCGCATATTTTTTTGAAACATCGCTCCAAGCCATAATTTTGTGCTGTTCTTAGCCCTCTTTTGTAAAGAGGGTGACGCGAAGCGTCGGGTGTTTTGCACTTACAGTGTTAGTGCTGGACGGGTGTTTTCCTTAATTGTCCACTTCGTGCGTCGCTGCGCCGCTGGCCAACGGCTCATTATCAATTGTCCTTATTTGCGGGCGGGCATGGAAACCTGCCCCTACTTATAGCATTTTTCCCTGTTCCTAATTGTCAATTGTCAATTGTACTTCTCATGGTGCACGTGCTTTTCGTCAAATCTCTCGGGTATCTCGGGTTTTTCCGCTGGATGCCCAAGCACCAGCACCATCACGGATTTTACCGTCTCCGGCAAATCAAAAAGCTCTGTGAAGAATGCCCGCTGCTCGTCATGCGCGGCGTGACACCACACCCCGCCGAGCCCCAGCGCGTGAGCGGTAAGAAGCATATTCTCTGCCGCGGCGGAGCAATCTGTTACGAGGAACACATCTCTGTCACTCAGGTTCAAATCGCCGCACAGCACAACACAGCAGTCCGCCCCGCGGTTTATCATGCCCATGTTCGGGCAAGCTTCGGCAATTTTCGCCATCGTCTCGCTGTTCTTCACGACGATGAAATCCCACGGCCGGCAATTCCTTGCGCTCGGTGCGTTAAATCCAGAGCGGAGAATCGTCGAAAGCTCCGCCTCGCCAATCGCCTCACCCGTGAAATTCCTGATGCTCTTGCGCGTGTTAATGGCCGTCAGCACATCCATGCCCGCCTCTTTGATAAATCCGTTCATATCGTCCTCCTTGTCAATGTATTCTCTTATCACAAGCTCCGCCCCGATTTTCTTGCAAATCGCTCGGCAGGCTTCGATTTCCTCCTCGTCCATCGTGCTTATCACCGTCATATACACCCTCGGCACAACAAGCACGCAGTTCGCTGTGAATTTGATTATCGCCGGCAACGCCTCTAAGCCGAAGCTGCTGTGGCACAGCGCGTCATAGTCCTCTGGCGTGGCGGCGTTGAGGCTAATCGAAATCGAATCAACGCGTCCGTCAAGCTCGGCTGCGGTGCTTCGCTCATTTATGAGGTCACTCAGGCCGTTCGTGTTAATTCTGATGAGAAAGCTGCCTTTTTCCTTGATTTTATCACACAGCCACATCATGTCGTCCCAGCGGCAGGCGGGTTCGCCGAAGCCGCAGAAAACGATTTCCTCATATTTCAGTAAATCGCGCGTCTCTAAATCCGAAAGGAATTCCTCCTTTGTCGGCTCGCTCTCACCGTACCACAAATTGTCTGCGTAAATGCTCCCGCCGCCGTCACGCAGGCAGAAATCACAGCTGCACGGGCACTCGTTAGTCAGGTTGATATACAGATTCTTTCCGTGCTCATAAGTCAAATCAGTTTTTGCCATTTTTCCCTCTTCAAGCCAAATTATAAAGTCGCCTAGCGTTATCGCAGGTGATTTTCAGCACCTCGTCCGCGCTCAGCCCCCGAAGCTCCGCAATTCTCTCAGCCACATAGGCGATATTCCGCGAATCATTCCTCTTACCGCGCACCGGCACGGGGGAGAGGTAAGGCGCGTCTGTCTCCAGCACGATGAATTCCATCGGCAGCTCCCTCGCCACATCTGCGGCGTGCCTCGCGTTCTTGAAGGTCACCACTCCGCCCAGCCCGACGAACATGCCGAGCCGCGTAATCTCCCGCGCCATCTCCAAACTGCCCGAAAACGCGTGCATAACACCTTTGGGCCTGTGTCTCTTCAAGATTTCAAGCATATCGCCGTGTGCTTCCCTGTCATGCACGGCCACGGGATAGCCCATATCCGCCGCAAGCTCAAGCTGTGCCTCAAAAACCTCGATCTGCCGCTCTTTTGTGGAGGTCATCCAGTGATAGTCCAGCCCGATTTCCCCAACGGCCACGATTTTCTCATGCTTCAGCATGGCTTCAATGCGCGTGCGCCAATCCTCCGGCAGAGCCTCGGCGCATTCCGGGTGAATCCCCGCCGCGCCGTAGACATAGCTGTATTTCCCCGCAAGCTCAAGTGTTTTTTCACAGCCCGCGAAATCACTGCCCATGTTCACGACCCCGCACAAGCCCACCATCGGCAGAATATCCGAAAGCAGCTCGGCTCTGTCGGAATCGAACTGCTCGTCATCATAATGCGCATGTGTGTCGAATATCATAATAATTGTCCTTATCCTTTATGACCCTCTTTTGTAAAGAGGCGTTGCCCAGCGGGGTGACGCGAAGCGTCGGGTGTTTTCCTTAATTGCCCTTATTTGCGGGCAGGCATGGAAACCTGCCCCTACTCATAGCATTTTTCCATGTCCCTAATTGTCAATTGTCAATTATCA
>DBCZ01000004.1:6279-24119 GCA_002293315.1 Ruminococcaceae bacterium UBA945 | reverse complement strand
GGCTATGACAGTCAGGTGGTCATGGCGGCGGGCGCATTCACTCTTGGCGCGTCGATTGAGCTTTCCGCCGACGCCCCTCTCCGCGAACCATATGCGGTCTGGCTTCAGGGCGGTCTCAACTTTGACAGCGCCGGTCTTGGCATAATCCTCGCCGCACAGGAGATGCTTGAGGCAGGCGAAATTGAACTGTAAGTACCGCAATTGAAAGAGAATCCCCTGCCGAATTTACGGCGGGGGATATTTATTTTGCTTTCGTTCACATAAACTATTGATTTTCTTGTGTGAAATTGGTATTCTATAAACGTAACAAATAATTACTATGGAGGTGTCAAAAATGTCAGAATTACTATTTGTGCAGATGTACGGATATGAAAAACCGGTACACGCAAGGGGAATAATCCAGGCAGATAACCGAGATTTCATCATGGCAGGCAGAGTCTACGACAACCACGATAAGGCTCTCGTCACCCGAGTTATGGCGAACGGCAACATCGCGTGGGAGAAAACCTTTGAGGCCGGCTATTCAGCGTTTTTCGAGTCTATTGCTCGGCTTGCTGACGGAAGCCTCGTCGCGGTGGGCACATATTTTCACTCGGAGATGTCCGGCGATGAGCAGGTATGGATTGTGAAAATCGACGAAATGGGAAACAAAATCGCTGAAAAGATTCTTGGCGATGAGGAAATCAAAAACGACGGTTATGATGTCACTGCAACGTCTGACGGTGGTTTTTTGGTGACGGGTCTGGTTTTCCGCGAAGGCGCGGATATGCCGCTCACATGGGTTATAAAGTTCGATAAGGATTTCAATCAGGTTTGGGATAAGTACTTTGACGGCGGCGTTGCATACTCCGCCATACAGACAAAAGACGGCGGATATGCGCTTGCAGGCGCTCATATGCCACCTGATTCGTTGCTGAGCGGAATCTATGTTTTGCGTCTTGATGCTGCCGGAAACACGCTTTGGGAGAGAATTTTCACTGAATATGAGATATATGTTTTCATCGACGGCGATATTCTCGAAGACAGCGACGGAAATCTGTTAATCGCGGCGAAGTCAGTCTTCTTGAAGCTCAACTCCTCAGGCGAGAAGATAAGCGAATTCCAAAGCGAAAACCTATGTCTGAACGCTCTGACCGAAATGCCGGACGGCTCATATGCCGTCGGCGGCTCTGAAATCGTGAATTACTCAGATCACGCTTACGTTGCCGTCATTGACCGGCAGTGCAAAAACATCATCTGGGATAACACCGAAATGATGTATCCGAGCCTGACGGGTGAACTGCTCATCAATACTATCGGATGCCTGACCGGCGTATTCACGGTAGATGATAAAATGCTTCTTGCGACCCTTGACTTCTCTGAAAAGCTTTCAGAAGAGAAATAAATCTTTTATACGTACAATAGGCTCATGCAGAAGCATGGGCCTATTTGTGTGGCGTGCAACAGCTATGCCTGCGGTTCAAGACCATACTATCATCTGGAAATTGCTATTCGCGGCAAAACTGCATTTTGCCTTTTCGCAACAAGAGAGCATTCATTCTGAACGCTCTCTTGCCGCTTGGTACAGGTGACAGGACTTGAACCTGCACGGGGGTGCCCACTAGAACCTAAATCTAGCGCGTCTGCCAATTCCGCCACACCTGCATATAACCGCTACATTATACAGCATTTTTATAAGCATTTCAAGCTTGCATTTTGCTTCAAAAAGGCGTATCCTGTTTTTGCGGCATGTCCGCGGTCAGTCGCGATAATCCTGACCCTAAACAAAACAAGGAGGCATTCACATGCAAAAAAGCAAAATCCATTTTTTGGCACAAGCGGCGGTAATTGCCGGCCTCTATGCCATCTTAACGCTCATCTCATCAGCCCTGAATCTGGCTTACGGCCCTGTACAGTTCCGCTTCTCAGAGGCACTCACGATTCTCCCGGTGTTCACGCCGGCGGCAATTCCGGGCCTCACACTCGGCTGCTTCATTTCAAATCTCGCAAGCCCGCTTGGCCCGGTGGATTGGATTTTCGGCACGGCTGCCACGCTTATCGCCGCAGTTTTCTCTCACATGCTGCGCAATATCCGCTTAAAGGATATACCGATTCTTGCACCGCTTTCACCGGTTATCTTCAACGCCTTAATTATCGGATTTGAAATCGCGGCTCTTTCGGAGCAAAATCTGTTCGCGCTCTCAAACCTCTCGCTTGCCGCATTTATTCCGAACGCGCTTTCAGTCGGGGCGGGGGAGCTGGTTGTTTGTTACGTCCTCGGCATACCGCTCTATCTGGCCATCGTAAGGAGTAAGCTTTATAAATCAAAGTTGCCAAATTATGGAGACTAATATAGTTTTATGTCTGCAATATTATGACAACTGGAATTATATTCATTGAGATAAATACTATCAAATATCTAATTGTTATGTATATAGAGTGGAAAATATGTCAACAAAATTATGTCGACTAATTCTCATTTGAGATATCACTCATTTAACTATACATTTCATGCGTCGCTACGCCACTGGCCAACGGCTCACTATCCACCTAACAACTGCATTTTCGGGAGAATCGAATGTCACACAATCCTGCTAAAAAAGTAACAATGAAGGACAGGCTGAAAAACATGCGGCCGACCAGGATAATCGTCCTCAGTTTTTTCCTGCTTATTATGCTGGGCACGCTTCTTCTGGCCTTGCCAATATCGCTCAAAGAGCCGCCGCCCTCGTTCGTTGACGGCATACAGGACGGCTTCTTCACGGCCACCTCTGCAACGTGTGTGACGGGTCTCGTCATTGACGATACTTATCAGCACTGGACGCCTTTCGGGCAGGCAGTGATAATTATGCTTATTCAATTCGGCGGGCTGGGCATAGCCACATTCGCCACAGCCTTCACGTTGCTGCTGAGACAAAAGCTCGGCATACGCTTTATGACAATCGCGACTGAAAGCTCAGGCGCTTCCTTCATCAATGTGAAGAGCCTTGTGAAGCTGATGATAGGCTTCACGTTTATCTTTGAGGCTATAGGCGCGCTGCTCCTGATGCTGAGATTCGTGCCGCTCTATGGCGCTGACGGCATCTGGCCCGCGATTTTCATCGCCATCTCGGGCTATTGTAACGCCGGATTTGACGTTCTCGGCTTTGTGCCGGGCAATGTCAATCTTTCAGCCTTCGCGGAAGATCCGCTCGTCTCATTGGTGGTGGCTTTTCTGATTATTATCGGCGGGCTGGGCTTCATCGTGGTTCAGGAAATTTATCACAACAAGTTCCTTAAGCGGTTTCATCGTCAAGAACCCTTAAAGCTGGGCTTCCATTCAAAGATTTGTCTGATAATGACGGCGGCGCTGCTCGTCATCGGCACGGTGGGCTTTTACTTTTTCGAGGCTGACGCCTCCCTTGCCAATCTTTCACCGCTTGGAAAGATAAATGCTTCGTTTTTTCAGTCTGTCAGCACTAGGACAGCAGGTTTCTCTACCGTTGATATAGGCAGCGAGAGCGAGTTTGGTAAAATGCTTTCCATTCTCCTGATGTTCATCGGGGCGTGCCCCGGCTCAACCGCAGGTGGCATAAAGGTGACGACCGCAATGGTTTTGATAACAACGGTGATTTGCACGATAAAAGGCAGAGGAGAGGTGACGGTCTTCAAGCACAGGCTGCCATCGGGGATTATAAACAAGGCTCTCGCGGTGGTTATGCTCGCGTTTGTGCTCGTCTTCGCCGATGCAGTGATTATCGTCTCGCTCAACGACCACGTCGCATTCCTTGACGCGCTGTATGAATCCGTCTCGGCGTTCGGTACGGTGGGGCTATCGGTCAATCTCACCCCGACGCTCGACAGAGTCTCACAATTCTTCTTGGCGCTCACGATGTTCATCGGGCGTATCGGTCCCGCAACCTTCGGGCTTTCAATTCTCATGCGCAACCGCGGTCACGGCGAATCAATTCTGCCCGAAGGCAAAATGCTGATAGGGTAGACCAGCGGCTTCTTTGCCGCAACTATCCACTGCCAAATGCCAACTTTCAATTGCCCCTCCGCTCTTGACATTTTCCGCAAAACTACTATAATAATACCAGCACATACTGAAAGGTGAAGACAGATGGACGAAGGAGACAGTAGCGATACTGCCGGAATAATTTTGAGATAAGCATGACCCGCAGATGATTCAATTATCTATGGGACATGTTTTTTTGCATTTAAGCATGGAGGAAAGAATGGAAACAGTGCCTATTGGCGTATTACTTCTCATACAGGTGGCTCTCATAGCAGTCAATGCTTTTTTTGCCTGCGCGGAGTTGGCTGTGATTTCGGTGAATGAAGCGAAGATAGCAAAGCTGGCGGAGAAAGGAAATAAGGGGGCAAAGGTTCTTAAGAAGGTTTCGGAGGATTCCGCAAGGTTTCTTTCCACTATCCAGGTTGCGATAACTCTTGCCGGCTTTTTGGGCAGCGCCTTTGCGGCGGATAACTTCTCAGGCATGCTCACTGACTGGCTCATCTCGCTGGGCGTGAACATAAACTTCGCGGTGCTTGATACTCTTGCTGTTATCTTAATCACGATTATACTATCTTATTTCACTTTGGTGCTGGGTGAGCTTGTGCCGAAGCGGCTGGCGATGAGGAATCCGGAGAAAATCGCGCTTGCCATGGCCGGCGTAATAAACGGAGTGGCGATTGTTTTTAAGCCGATTGTCTTTTTGCTGACGAAATCCACCAACGCTATCCTGCGCCTTCTGAGCATTGACCCTAACGAGAGCGACGAGGAGGTAACCGAGGAGGAGATTCTGCTGCTTGTGGACGAGGGCAAGGAGCGGGGCGTAATCGAGGAAGTTGAAAGTGAAATGATTGAGAATATCCTTGACTTCAACGACACCACCGTCGATGAAATGATGACGCACCGAAAAGACGTAGATGCAGTTTCAGATGAATCGGCAATAGTTGACGTCGTGCGTGTGGCTGTGGAGAACGGGCGCTCGCGCCTGCCGGTTTATCATGAGGATATAGACACAATCATCGGTGTTTGCTATATAAAGGATCTGCTGCCATATGTGGGCAGAGCCGTACCCAAGAGTGTGAAAATTACCGATTTAATCAGGCCGGCATATTTCGTGCCGGAGACGAAAAAGTGCAATATGCTCTTCTCGGAGATGACCGAGAGGAAGATTCAAATCGCCGTCATCTTAGATGAATACGGAGGCACGGCGGGCGTTATAACGATTGAAGACTTGATGGAATCCATCTTCGGGAACATGCAGGACGAATATGATAACGAAGCCGAGGAGATTACGAAGGTCAGCGAGACAGAGTTCACCGTAGACGGCACAACGCCGATTGACGAAATCTCAGACCTCACCGGCGTCGAGCTGCCGGAGGGAGACTATGATACAATCGCCGGCTTCGTCACAGAGCAGCTCGGCTATATCCCGAAGGCCGGAGAATACCCGGAAATTACTATTGACGGCCTGACTATCACCGTGCTTGAGGCAGAGGAACGAAGAGTGAGTAAACTGCATATCGTGAAAATGTTTCCGCAGCCGGATGAGGGCTGATCATAAGAGTAAGCCGGAGTAAGCAGGCGAGGTATATCTTCGCCTGTTTTTATGTCGTGAAGCTGATAAAATTATTAAAAAATGATTAATTTTCACTTTTTTAGCGATGCTTCTGTTTCTTTTTTACGTGCTGTATTGTATAATAGTTACACATACGAGTATGATCATGCATTTGTCTTATTAAGATGGCAAGATGCTTTCGCATCAGGGATAACAAGAATCTGCCAAGAGGTTTTCTATGGATTATAAAATGTTTTTCTATATATTTGGATTCGTCGTGGTTGCCATGTATCTGATACTGGGAATTGACGATTTTGTGTGGGATATTTGGTCAATTATCAGGCGGATATTCCAAGGAAAGAAAAGGCTTAACCTCAATGAACTGGAGGCGGTTCCGACCAAGCTGCTCGCCGTGTCTATTGCCGCTTGGCATGAGGATAACGTCCTCGGCGACGTGATTGACAATCTTATCGAGTCAACGATTTATCCGCGCTCCATGTATCATATCTTCCTCGGTGTCTACCCGAACGACGAACCCACAATCGCAACGGCCGAGGCATTGGCGAGGCGGCATGGAAACGTACATGTCATTATCAATAATAAGCCGGGCCCTACCTCAAAGGCGCAGAATATAAACTACGTCATCACACAGATAAGGGAGTTTGAGCGCGAACACGGCTGGAAATTCGCCTCGCTGACAATTCATGATTCCGAAGATGTAGTGCATCCTTACGAACTGAAGGCAACGAACCAGCTGATAGATAAATATAAGGCTCTGCAGTTTCCTGTGTTTCCGCTGATACCAAAGCCCACGTTCGGAAACTTTTTCAAAAATATTACAAGCGGAACATATGCCGATGAATTTGCTGAAAACCACTACGTCACGGTTGTCAACAGATGCGATGTCGGCGCATTTGTGCCGTCCGCCGGAACAGGCTTTGCGCTGTCGCGTGAGGTGCTGGATATTTTCGGCGATGACGATGTTCTGCCCGCGGACAGCCTTACAGAAGACTACCGCCTTTCGCTGACGCTTTACGAAAAGGGTATACAAATGCGTTATGTGCTTGAAAGCGTGCCGCGCGTGTCGCAGGAGAACAAGCTTGAGGATAACTATATTGCAACACGCTCTATGTTCCCAAACACATTCAAAACCGCTGTTAAACAGAAAACCAGATGGATTTTGGGAATAACGATGCAGTCTTTGAGGTTCAGGGATATTTTCAAGACGAAGGGCCTGCGCCTCACCGGGCGCTATTCAATGTATAAGGACTACAAGGCAAAAATCGGAAATCTCTTGAGCTTCTTAGGCTATCCGGTGCTCATATATTTCTTCGTATCGCTGTTCACGCCGCTGACACCAATCTATCCGTTTGGCAGCCCGTCATGGTATTTGAGTATAGCCGTCACGATTCTTATGATAATCCGGCAAACCCACAGAGCCTTCGCCATCTTTAACATTTACGGTATGCGAAGTGTTTTCTTTGCCTGCCTGTTTCCGCCGATTTTGCCAATAAGATTAGTATGGGGGAATATAATAAATTTTGTCAGCACCGTCAGGGCGTATAGGCAAAATATCTTCGGGCAGAAACAGCCAAAGGACAGGCAAAGCTCAAAAACGATGCGGTCAGGTAAGAAAAAACAGCTTGCGTGGGCAAAAACGGATCATTCTTTCCTTAGTAAGGATGTGCTCAAGAGATTCCACAGGAATCTGGGTGACGCCTTGCTGGAAAAAGGATATATCACGCCGCGTGAACTCCAAATAGCTTTGGAGCATACGAAGCCTTTGAAGCACAGCATTGCGTTGAAGCACACCTATTACAGAGACCGCACACTGGGCAGTTATCTCATTGACAGGAAAATGATAACTGAAAAAGAACTGCTCACCGCGTTGTCGCAGATTAAGCATATAGAGTACTTTGACATAGCGGATTCCTTGCCGCTTTTCAATTTCTCTCAGTTCGCGCCGCAATTTGAGCAGAAACTGCTTGAAGACCTTGCTGCTGTACCCGTTCTGAGAAACGGCAATGACTACGTCTTTGCTTTCTGCGACTCTACGCCGATGGACGCGCAGACAAGGCTCAGAAAAGTATATGGCATAACGCTCCATCCGGTATTCTCGGAGAAGGCCAATATTCTGGCGGCTCTGGAAATCATGTATGAAAGCACCGCGGAAGATGAAACCGATAACTCGGTTGCTCTGAATCTATACCATAGCGGCAGAATTTCATACGAGCAGGTTCTCATCGCTTACAAGTATATGAAGCTTAACGGTAAAACAGAAACAGAGATGCTTGAATATCTTGGCCTGGTGCAGTTTGAGCCGTCATCTTAAAATATAAATAACAGACAGGAGAGGAAAAATGAAAGAATTGCCTATTGAGGAAATAAATAAAGCAGTGAATCTTGAAATGGTTGAGAGCATTCTCAACGGCATGGACGCTAATATCTGCGTCACTGTCCCCGAGACAGGTGAACTGCTCTTTCTCAGTGAAAAGCTGAAAAGGCGGCACGGAATTGCAGATGGCATCAAGGGGAAATACTGTTACGAGGTTTTACAGGGTAAAAAGGAGAGATGCGGATATTGCCCTATATATGAGCTCAATAAAAACCCGGAAAAAACCGTTGTATGGATTGACTACGAACAGTCTTACGGAAGAAGATACCATAAGCTGGGTTCAATTATTGACTGGCCGGGTGGAAAGAAGGCGCACCTTGAATACGGTACGGATGTCACCGACCTTGTCAGCGCAAATGAGCAGCTTGAGATTCAGAAAAGAATGCTCACCGCATCTAATGAGATAGCCTCGCGTCTTTTCCAGACGAATAACCGTGATTTTGACGAGCAACTGATTTCATGCCTGTATCTCGCCGGGAAGTGCATAGACGCTGACCGCGTTCTCCTATTCCAAAAAAACGAGAGCGACGCAGCTCCAAATGTAACCGGATATTCTCTGAGGCATCAGTGGCGAAATCCGGAAATCGTTGAAGGAAATGTGGAAATAGGGCAGATTTCATTCTCAATGGAGTATTGGGAGCCCAAGCTGCACGAAAAAGAATATATGCATGAGGTGCACTCCGACGCGGAAGGTGAAAGGCTGGCAATGATGCAACGGCATTGCATTTCCTCTTTGCTCGTGATTCCGATGTTTGTAGAAGGGGAATACTGGGGATACATCAGCATTGATAATTGTCACGAGGAACGCATATACACTGAAAGCGAAATAAGCATACTCCGTTCAATGGGCCTGATGATGATGAACGCGATAGCGCGGCATAAGTCAGAGGTTGAAAGAATCAGCTTGGAGCGTTTTAACAGGCTCATGCTTGATGCCCTACCGTTGGCCTGCCAGATAAGCGACGAAGACATGAAGATTCTCGAATGCAATAAGGCCTCGGTGGAGCTGTACGGCTTCAAGAGCAAGAAAGAGTATATCGAAAAGTACAATCTGCTTTCCTCGCCTGAATATCAGCCGGACGGTCAGCGCTCCGATGAGAAGAGGATTGCCTGTATACGCAAGGCGTTTGAAACAGGGCGCGCCACATATACCTGGATGAACATCCTTCCAAACGGCGAGCAACTTCCGGTGGAGATTACGCTTGTGCGCATTTATGACGGTAACCGCAGGCTCATGCTTGCCATGCGGCGTGATTTGCGCCGCGATATTCTGCTTGAGGAAGAGGGGAAAAAGGTTTATTACGATTCCTTGACGGGGATCTATAACAGGCGCTACTTTGATGAAAAAATAAGTGAGCTTCTAGAGAAAGGATCAGCTTCAAAGCGTACGTTCAGCCTTATGATGGTAGATGTGGATCATTTCAAGGAGTATAACAGCATTTACGGACATATAGAAGGGGACAATATCCTCAGGGTTATTGCGAATACAATAAAGAGTATGGCCACAAGAGAAAATGATTTCGTCGCTCGGTACGGCGGCGAAGAATTTGTTGTGGTGCTACTTGACACTGATGCGGTCGGTGCACGCAGAGTAGCAGAAAAAATGCTTCAAAGTGCGAGAAACCTCAAAATCACTCATGAGGGAAGCGATATTTCAAATTGGCTTACGGTTTCCATAGGTGCCGTGACAGCACAGCTTGACGGCAAACACAGCGTTGAAGACTATGTAAAGAAGGCCGATGAATTACTGTATAAATCCAAGCACGAGGGCCGTGACAGATACAGTTTTGAGAATCTGGGCACTTCATTGGGCACAGAGTATGACTTGAGCGAACGGATGAGATGCTGTGTAGTAAATGATATGGAAGGCTTTGAAGTACACTATCAGCCAATTGTCTACACGAAAACAGAGAGCTGGCACGCCTTAGAGGCGTTGTGCCGGTGGAATGACCCGGAGTTAGGCACAGTGCCGCCGAGCAAATTCATTCCAGTCGCAGAAAATGCGGGGGTTATAGGCACGCTCGGCCTGTGGGTTCTGGAGACGGCAATCAAAGACTGCAAAAAGCTGGGCTTGGACAAGCTTGATGTTTTCATGCTCAGCATTAATATCTCCGCCAAACAGCTCTATGATGCGAATTTTGTGAACAGAGTAACTGAAATTCTCAAGAGAAATGATTATCCTACATATAAGCTGTGCCTGGAAATCACAGAAAGCGTGCAGTTCAATTTGGAGGGGAGCATAATCGAAACCCTCGACCAGCTGCATGCCAAGAATATCAATATCGCGCTTGACGATTTCGGCACCGGCTATTCATCTTTAATTAAGTTCACAATGCCGAACATCGACGCGATAAAGATAGAAAGAAGCTTCGTTGAAAAACTGGAAGCGGACATAAAGGTGGAACATATGCTCAAATCTCTGTCAGAGATGGCACACTCCTCCGGCAAGGTAATTGTTGTTGAAGGAATTGAAACAAGCAACCAGCATAAAGTGCTTTCGGAAATCGGTGCAGATTTCCTGCAAGGATATCTCTTCGCGAAGCCCATGCCGTTCGAGGCTTTGGCAAAGGTGGTTGACAAATTCAGCCGATAAGAGCAATGGACAATGGATAATGGATAATGGATAATGGATAATGGATAATTAAAGACAAAAGGCATAAGGACGAAATATCCTTTACCCTCTTTTGCAAAGAGGGTTAAAGATGAATCCCCGTAGGCGTTGCCCAACGGGGAGCGACGCGCAACGCGAATAATTGCAATTATCCGTTGCCCTTGCTCTTTACAGAGACCTAAAAAAATGGTATCATTACTTCATACGAGTTTTCGTTGATTTATTATCAATCTTAATCCTTAAGGAGGAAATATTCATGGCAAGACAAACCAAAACCATGGATGGCAACACGGCTGCCGCACACGTTTCATACGCGTTCACAGAGGTTGCCGCCATCTATCCCATCACACCGTCTTCCGTAATGGCTGACGAAACGGATAAATATGCCGCAAACGGCAGAAAGAACCTTTTCGGCAGAGAAGTAAGAGTTACGGAAATGCAGTCTGAGGCCGGTGCGGCGGGCTCTGTTCACGGCTCACTCGCGGCGGGCGCTCTCACCACCACCTACACGGCTTCTCAGGGCTTGCTTCTGATGATTCCGAATATGTATAAGATGGCGGGCGAGCTTCTCCCCAGCGTCATTCACGTTTCGGCACGTACCGTCGCTTCTCACGCGCTGAATATCTTCGGTGACCATTCTGACGTATACGCATGCCGCCAGACGGGTTATGGTATGCTCTGTGCCAACTCGCCGCAAGAGGTCATGGACCTCGGCGCCGTCGCTCACCTTGCGGCAATAAAGGGAAAGGTGCCCTTCCTCCATTTCTTTGACGGTTTCCGCACATCTCACGAGGTGCAGAAGATAGAGGTCTGGGATTATGCCGACCTCGGCGAAATGCTTGACTGGGAAGCGGTTGACGCCTTCCGCAGAAATGCCCTGAACCCCGAGCACCCTGTGCTTCGCGGACAGGCGCAGAACGGCGACATCTTCTTCCAGGCCAGAGAGGCCAGCAATAAGCACTATGACGCTGTTCCGGCAGTCGTCGTAGATTACATGAACAAGGTCAACGCGAAGCTCGGCACAGACTATAAGCCGTTCAACTATTACGGTGCGGCTGACGCAGAGAACATCATCATAGCGATGGGTTCGGCGTGCGAAACAATGGAAGAGGTCGTGGATTATCTCAACGCGGCGGGGGAGAAGGTAGGGCTTGTGAAGGTCCGCCTGTATCGTCCGTTCGTCGCTGATTACCTCCTCGATGTTCTGCCCAAAACGACGAAGAAAATCACCGTGCTTGACAGAACCAAAGAACCCGGCTCAATCGGTGAGCCGCTCTATCTCGACATTCTTGCGGCAATCAACGGCACAAGCTTCGGCGCATGCCCGGTTTATTCCGGCCGCTACGGTCTTGGCTCAAAGGACACAAAGCCCGCAGACATCATCGCCGTTTACCGCAATATGGAAAACGCCTCTCCGAAGAAGCGCTTCACAATAGGCATCGTGGACGATGTCACGCACCTCTCGCTTGAGTGCAAGGAAGACCCGGACACAGCCCCCAAGGGCACAACTGCCTGCAAGTTCTGGGGTCTCGGCGCAGACGGAACAGTCGGCGCAAACAAGAACTCAATCAAAATTATCGGCGACCACACAGATATGTATGCGCAGGGATACTTTGACTACGACTCAAAGAAGTCCGGCGGCCTTACGCTTTCTCATCTGCGCTTCGGTCACACGCCGATTAAATCCACCTATTACATCTCAAAGGCTGATTTCGTCGCCTGCCATAACCCCGCATATCTCGATAAATATGACATGATAGACGACCTCAAGCCGAACGGCAGCTTTTTGCTAAACTGCATCTGGAATGCAGACGAGCTTTCAGAGAAGCTTCCGGGCAAGGTGAAGAAGTATATCGCCGACAACAACATCAATCTCTATACAATCGACGGCTTCGGCATAGGCAAGGAAATCGGCCTCGGCACAAGAATCAACACGATTCTTCAGTCTGCCTTCTTCAGCATTGCTAAGATTATCTCTGAGGAAGACGCCATCAAATACATGAAGGACGCGGCAACTAAGTCATATGGCAGCAAGGGCGAGGCCATCGTCAAGATGAACCATGACGCCATTGACCGCGGCGCAACGGGCTACGTCAAGATTGACATCCCGGAGAGCTGGAAGAACGCCGCCGATGACACGAAGCATGTTCCTGCCACAGGCGACAGAGCAGACCTCGTAGAGTATGTCAACGAGGTGGTTATACCCGTTAACACCTTCCACGGCAAGGATTTGCCCGTGTCTACATTCGAGAAATACGCAGACGGCACATCGCCGCAGGGAACTTCGGCGTATGAGAAGAGAGGCATCGCGGTTGATGTTCCGCAGTGGCTGCCTGAAAACTGCATTCAGTGCAACCAGTGCTCATATGTCTGCCCGCACGCTGTTATCCGCCCTGTGGCATTGACACAGGCCGAGGCAACAGCCGCGCCGAAGCAGATGCTCACAAAGCCGATGGTCGGCGTGCCTGATATGCACTTTGCCATGATTATCTCAACGCTTGACTGCACAGGCTGCGGCTCGTGCATCAATGTTTGCCCGGCAAAGGAAAAAGCTCTTAAGTTTGCGCCGATTGATTCCAGAAGAGACCAGCAGGAAGTTTTCGATTACGGCATCAAGCTTGACCATAAAGAAGAGGTTGCCGCGAAGTTCAGAGAGACCTCCGTTAAGGGCAGCCAGTTCAAGCAGCCTTTGCTTGAATTCTCGGGTGCTTGCGGCGGCTGCGGCGAAACACCGTATGCAAAGCTCGCGACACAGCTCTTCGGCGACAAAATGTTCATCGCCAACGCGACGGGCTGCTCGTCCATTTGGGGCGGTTCGGCGCCGGCCACACCTTATACGGTAAACAAGCTCGGTCACGGCCCGGCATGGCAGAATTCGCTCTTCGAGGATAACGCAGAGTTCGGCCTCGGCATGACGCTTGCGCAGAACGCCGTCAGAGGCAGGCTGCTTGAGCTCACAGAGAAGCTCATCGCGGTTGAGTACTGCACAGAGGAGCTCAAGGCCGCGGGTAAGGCCTGGATTGACACAATGCACAGCAGTCGTGAGAACGGCCCTGCTGCCGAGGCATTTATCGCCGCACTTGAAGACGGCATAGATGTTGACCTCACAGGCACAGAGTGGGAGAAGGATTGGCTTGCCAACGGTAAGGTCTGCCCGTGCGAGGCATGCACGCTCGCCCGCCAGATTCTCGTAGACAAAGATTTCCTCGCGAAGAAATCCATGTGGATTCTCGGCGGAGACGGCTGGGCATATGACATCGGCTTCGGCGGCGTTGACCACACTCTCGCCTCCGGCGAAAACGTCAATATCCTCGTCTTTGACACAGAAGTTTATTCCAATACAGGCGGTCAAGCTTCCAAGGCCACGCCGAGAGGCTCCGTCGCTCAGTTCGCGGCCTCGGGCAAGAGCATGAAGAAGAAGGATCTCGCCGCCATCGCGATGAGCTACGGCTACGTTTACGTGGCGCAGGTTGCGATGGGCGCTGACATGAACCAGTGCATAAAGGCCTTTGAGGAGGCCGAGAGCTATAACGGCCCGTCGATTATAATCGCGTATGCGCCCTGCATCAACCACGGGATCAAGGGTGGTATGGCAAATTCGATGGCCGAAGAGAAGAAGGCCGTAAACGCGGGCTATTGGTTCAACTACCGCTATGACCCCCGCCGCGCGGACAACGGTGAGAATCCTTTCGTGCTTGACAGCAAAGAGCCGAGCGCGTCTTACAGAGACTTCATCATGGGCGAGGTTCGCTACAACAGCCTCACTCGCTCGTTCCCTGACAGAGCAGACGAGCTCTTCAAGGAAGCGGAAGCAGACGCAAAGGCCAAGTATCAGGAGCTCGCTAAAAAAGCGCAAGGCTAAAGGACAACGAATAAATAAAAGCACTAGAAATGTAGGGGCAGGCTTCCATGCCTGCCCACACATTAGGACAATTGATAATGCAGGCTTTGACCAGTAGTGAGTGCCGACCTCGCCACTCCATAAAAGGGCATATGGGGAGATGGAATCTCCTCATATGCCCTTACTTCGCTTGTTTGTCTTAAGAAAACGGCAGCCATATCTCCATATATGACCCTTCAGGAGAGCTGTCATAGTACACCTCGGGGGAATAGGCGTCCATTGTCATGCCATGCTGAGAAAGCCATTGGCCGCTGTATTTTACTGCCTTGTTGAGAGCCGCTGTTACGAGCTGCTCAAAGTTTTCCGCCTCAAAGCCGCATACTATGTATTCTCTCGCGGGGAGTTCCCATTTGGAAAAGTTTGGGTTCTCCGCATTCGCCGCCACTTCAGCTCCGGCGAAATAAGTGAAGCTGCCCTTGGGCGCGTCTCCCAAATAGGCCACGCCAATCTCTCTTCCGCCGTCAAGCCGTGGAATAGCATGCTTTTCACGGTGAAAACGCTCCCATAACTGCCCGGGTATATCAACGCCGGTTGCCTCGCCAAGAGGCATCTGCCCCGCAATAGGAACAATCCCTTCCAAACCCATGAAGACAATCGGCTTCTCAAGCAGTTTGCGGTTAAATTCCAGAATAAGGCCGTCACTTATAAGCGGAACACCCTCATCAACTATCACATGTCCGAGCAGCAAATCGGGCTTATCAACTTGGTTCAACCAAATCGGATTACTGCGGTATTCCTCCGGCGTCATTCCAAACGCACTTTTGAATGATTTGGTAAAATGCTCATGGCTGTTGAAGCCGCAATCAAGAGCAATATCCAAAATGCGGCTGTCTTTATCCTTTAGTATATCACAGGCTCTCGCCAGCCTGCGCATTTTGATATACTCACTTACCGGGCGTTTTACAAGGCGGGTAAACAGGCGCTGGAAATAGAAGGGGGAAAGAGCTGCAATCTTTGCGAGTTCTTCCGGTGAATGGCTTTCGGCCAAGTTGTCTTCAATGTAATCCAGTACCTTTTGAATTGATTCCCATGCGTGCATAACATACCTCCGTTTTTTATTATACCACTATTCTATATTGCAGGCGCAGAATTCGCTTGTCTGAGAGTGCCCTTTTATTTAGCGTGCCGGATTTTCTCCAAATAAAAGAACACGGCGTGTGCCGTGTTCTTTTATTTGAGTTGGAGGTCATTTATGAAAAAACAAATCATATAAGCTTATTTAGCGTATTCCACCATTACCTTGGCGGCTTCAGCTCTTGTGGTATTCTTTTGCGGCGCAAATTTATTAGACCCCACGCCGTTTACAAGCCCGAAATCACGGCAGGCATACACTGCGTCATGCGCCCAGCCGCTGATGGAATCATGGTCATCAAACAGCTCGCTTGAATCGCCTCGCTCAAGCCCCGCAAACTTTGCAAGAATGGTGCACATCTGCTCTCTGGTGATGTTCAGCGTCGGCTTATAAAGATTGTTCCCCATGCCGTTGACATAGCCGTTTTCGCTTGCCCAGGCTATTGCTTTGGCGTAGTATTTATCAGTCGGCACGTCGTCAAAGGTCTGCACGCCCTCATATTCGCTTAAGTCAACCTTAGCGAGATTTGAAAGAGCCACAACGAAATCCCCTCTGGAGATATTCGTGTTCGGGCTGAAGGTCGTCTTAGAGTTGCCGCTGAAGATTGAGCTTAAAATAGCTTCTTCAACATACGGGAAAAACCATTGCTTCGTCGTCACATCGGTGAAGAGAACGCCGTTTGTGAAGGCTGTAGCCGTGACGACCTTGCTGGATTTATCTCCCTTGACAGCAATTGCCTTAAAGGTGGTGCTACGCTGAAGAGAGAGAGAATTATTCGCATAGATGCTGCCGTTTGAGGCCGAAGGCTCTGTTACGTCTGTCGTGTAATATATCGTGGCACCACTTGTGGTGCAGTCTAACGTCACTCTTCCGCCGGCGTATGCGATAACGGGCGCGTTAACTTCCTCATTGACAGGAGGCGGGGCAGGGGGTTCTTCACTCGGGGGAGGAGAACTCGGCGCGCCGGAATATTCAACGAACAGCGAGCAAATATAGCCGCTTTTGCCGTTCAGTGTATTTACCTTATACCACTTATCAGAGGTTTTGCCCTCACTGGTGATACTCTCACCTGAAACCGTGTCGGTCACATAGACAGAATCGCCCTCATGAACCTGCGTCACGCGGGCAGAGCCGGTATTGGCCTCGCTTCGCACATTTACAACATCACCCGTCACGGTCGCCGGGTCACCTTCAGGAGGAGTAATATCCGGGCCGGGGCCGCCGTTGCTTCCGCTATAATCGCCGTTCGCGCCGGGTGTGCCGTTGCCCTTGCCGTCGATGGTCACGGCCTTGGCGTCCGCGAAGCCATTATTACTATTAAGAATATTGTCGCTCGGAGATACCGCCGCGCCGGAAGGACCGTAAACAACGCCGTCAGCGCCGATTCTGTATGTATTGCCGCCGTGCTTAACCGTCGTATTTATATCATATTGCCTATTTGTGTAATGATAAACCTTGCCGTTAAAGGCATAGAAGCCGTCAGTGGGATATTTAATTCTGCCGCCCATCATGTGCCACTTGAGCCAGCGCCTGTTTGTTCCGCCGCTGGAATTGTAGATATGCCCCCACAGCATGTCCACGCTCGGCTCGCTGTTGTCCACAACCTCGCCGCCGCCTATGTAGATACCTACGTGGTCATAATTCGGGATAGTGATGATAAGCCCGTGGATTCTCGGGATACCGGCAGAAAGATTGCCGCTCTGCACGGCAGAATCTGCCTGCTGTGTCACTGTTCTCGGGCCGGAAAAACCGTTATCACTGAAATAAGCGTGAATCAAACCGGAGCAATCGCTTGAGCGTCTGCCGCCCGACATCTGCCCCTCATTGCCGAACACATAAATCCAGCCGTCCTTATAGGCCTTGATGCCATACTCGCCCAACCCGAGAGAGGTGAGCGGCGCAGCGGCGCTTGCGGTGCCGGTGAGCGTAGCCGTTAAAACTAAAGCTATTATAAGCAAGAGCGATAAAGCCCTCTTCATTCTGTTTTTTACCATTGGAATCATCTCCTGTTTTGCCGTGCCATAAATACAAAGGTTACAAATTGGTTACAGTTTAGCACAGTTTTGTAACAATTGCAAGCTTTTTCGGAAAAAATAATTGAAAATGCAACTAAACATAATAATCTATTCTCTATTTTACCAGAAAAATTGCAAAAATCAATGCTTTCCGCTTTATTTTATGTAAACACAGCAAAGAATCTTATGTAAACAGAAAATATGGTGGCAGGCGAAAATAACTGTCAAGCTGTAGTGTGGCGGTTTTCTATATTATCGGCTGTACTTAACGGAGCGATGGGGCCGTTGCGCCCTACTTGAATGTGCGGGCGGGCATGG
>DBCZ01000004.1:205-6262 GCA_002293315.1 Ruminococcaceae bacterium UBA945 | reverse complement strand
CTGCGCGCGTCGCTACGCTCATTTTCAATTATCAATTGCACTTATTGACTTATCCTCACAAATAAAGCATAATGGATAAGTAAAGATTATAATAGTATTACAGATTGGAGAATTGAGATGACTAAAAAACGTTTCTCGGCTCTTTTTATTGCTTTGCTCATGCTTCTCACGGTTGCTTTGCCCGCAAGCGCGTCGGCAACGGAGCCTGTCGCTGCCGCTGCTGATGCGGGCATGGTGCTTCACACTGACGGTGACCTCATCTACGCTGTCTCGGAGGAAGATTTAAGCCCAAACCGCGCGTTGACGTCTGTTATGCCGGCCTTTGGGGCGGGGGCTATTGACGCGAACGGCACGCTGCGCTCACAGCTTTCGGCGCAGGGCAAGCTTTTCTTTGATAAGCTGAATGCGATAAATATTCAGGCTATCAAAAGTGCCGGAAAAGACGGCGACGGCTTCAATATAGTGAAGTTTGACATCTCTGACATAACCGGCATGGAGTTTGAGGGCGTCACGCAGGACGGCAAATTCTATATTTCCGATAAAGACTATGCAAAGTATAATACGCTTTGGCGTGACATGGACATGGCCATCACGGCGTTCAGGTATGACAGGGCAGATTCTATTTGGGCAACCACGATGAAGCTTGGTCTGTACACGAGCACCACCGACACCACGCTGAAAATCACAGCGCAGATGTTCGGCTTCTACCTCCACTATAATGGCAAGGAGGAGGGCATGTGGAACGAGATGATGGGCAACGCGAATGTAATCGTAAAAACCATCAAGGACACGAATAGCGGCAAGGGCACTGACAGATACCGTCAGGTGCAGTTCGCGCACAATCTGCTTGCCGAGGTAAATGAATACAGCAGTTTCATCACAGATTCCGCAGAGCACCTCTCGCATCTGGCATACAGCGGTCTCGTACCCACTTACGGCGACGAACCCGTGTGCGACGGATACTCGAAGGCCTTCAAAATCATAATGGATAAGCTCGGCATACCTTGCGTGACGCCTGTAAGCCACAGAGGCAACCACATGTGGAATAACGTCAAAATGGAAGACGGCAAGTGGTATATCGTCGATGTCACGTGGGACGACAGAGGCTCTGCCAAGCAGGATTACTTCCTCATCGGCACAGGCACGCTTGTGAACGGTCAGCCGTTCAGCTCAGACACAACCCACACGGAGGAGAACCCGTATATCCCCGAGGGCGAGGCGGCAAGCGATGCCACCACATTTGTCTATCCCGCAAAATCAACGGTGGCATATGTTTATTCCGGCACATCACCCGCCGTAACAGATGCGGAGTTTGCGGCAACGGCCGCGCTGATTCTTGAAATCCCGCCGTTCCCGGATGTGTATAAAGACAGATGGTACTATGATTATGTGAAATCGGCCAAGGCTGCCGGCGTCTTTACAGGCTCTGACACAGGTCTGTTCAATCCGGTGAACCCCATCACGCGCGCGGAATTCGCGCAGGCTCTGGCGAATTACATGAAGTTTGATAAAACCAAGTATACCTCAAACCCGTTCACCGATGTATCAAACACCGGCTGGGCTTCTCCCGCCATCGCGTGGGCAAATGAGCAGGGGTATCTTGTCGGTCACGGCGGCCGCTTCCNNGCGAATGAGCAAGGCTATCTTGTGGGCGACGGCGGACGCTTCCGCCCGAAGGATAAAATTTCCCGTGAAGAGATGTGCGTGGTTTTCTCGCGCCTTGAGAAAATCCCGGTTGATTCCGCTGATACGGCGAAATTCCCCGATGATGCGAAAATCTCCTCATGGGCAAGAGACGCGGTGTATTACTGCAAGCAGGCAAAGCTAGTGTCAGGCGACACAAAGGGGGACTTTAACCCGAGGAATTCATCGTCACGTGCGGAGGTCTCGAAGGTCTTCGTGGAATATATCAATAAGAAATCATAATAATTGGAGGCGACACATGAAACAAATCGACATTGGCAAATCCGGCCTTATGGCGTCGGAAATTTCGCTGGGCTGCATGAGAATCAGCTCACTTGAGCAGGGCGAGCTCGATAAATACGTCCATTCCGCGCTTGAACTCGGCGTAACTCACTTTGACCACGCCGACATTTACGGCGGCAGTGCCTGCGAGACCATGTTCGGCAAGGTTTTGGCAAATGACAAATCACTGCGCGAAAAGATGATTTTGCAAAGCAAGTGCGGCATACGCAAAGGCGCGTATGACTTCTCAAAGGAGTATATCCTCGAATCAGTTGACGGCATTCTCTCCCGCCTTGGCGTGGATTATATCGACACACTTCTGCTGCACCGCCCGGACGCCCTGATGCAGCCTTCGGAAATCGCCGAGGCATTTGATAAGCTTGAAGCCTCCGGCAAGGTAAAGAGCTTCGGCGTTAGCAATTTCAACCCGATGCAGATAGAGCTGCTGCAATCCGGCTTGAAGCAGAGGCTTATAGCCAACCAGATGCAGTTCAGCGTGATGCACACGGGCATGATAGACTTCGGCATCTGCACGAACACAACATATCCCGGCTCTGTGAATCACGACGGCTCAATTCTCGATTACTGCCAGCTCAAAAACATCACGATGCAGGCATGGTCGCCGTTCCAGTTCGGTTTCTTTGAGGGCGTTTTCATAGACAACGATAAATTCCCCGAGCTCAATGCAACGCTTCAGAAGATGGGGGAGAAGTACGGCGTGTCAAAGTCCGCCATTGCCGTGGCGTGGATTCTCCGTCACCCCGCGAAAATGCAGACAATCGCCGGCACGACGAACATCAAGCGCCTCACTGACATCTGCACCGCGAGCAATATCAACCTGGACCGCATGGATTGGTATGAGATATATCTCTCGGCAGGAAATAAGCTACCATAATAGAACAATAAAACACCCGACGGCTGACGCCGCCACCCTCTTTACAAAAGAGGGTAAAAGACGTATGTAAAAATAAGCGCGGAAGACTGTTTATCCCTCATGGGTAACAATTTCTTCCGCGCTTCTTCATTGCTGAAAACTACTAGTCACATAATTATCCATTATCCATTATCAATTGTTCATTGCCCTAATAGCCGTGTGCTTCCTGCAGCATCATATCCTTGACCTTCATCAGGCGAATCTGCGTTGAGCGCTCGTTCTCGTCAAGCTTCATCGTGATGTATTTGATATTCTCCTGCAAATCCGGGATAATCACATGCTCGAGTGCATTTACGCGCCTGCGCGTCTTTTCAATCTCGGCCGCCATAAGCTGGCAGGATTTTTCAATCTCGGCAAGCTTCAGCATGTCGGGGAAAATATCCGCAAGTGATTGAATCGCGTCGTCAAGGTCGCTTGAAGTAAACGCGAAGCCGTAAGAGAACATATCGCTGCTGTCGGGTGTGCGCGTCTTGAACTCATATTTGGGAATATTTACGCTCATGACGTTCTCGGTGGATTTCGTCAGAGAAACCTGCTGTTTCGGGGCAAGCAGCGCCGTGTTCAGAACCTCGTCGTCCATGCCCGCGCGCGCAAGGAGAAAATTCTTATTCGCCGCCGCTATGCCGGCCTCCACACGCTCACGCAGAACTCTGTTCTCGCGCACCTTATCAAGAAATTGGCGCATGAGCTCGTCGCGCTTGTCCTTCAAAAGCTTGTGGCCTCGCATGGCCGTGACAAGCTTCCTTTTCAGGCGTGTAAGCTCCATTCTGGTGGGATTTATCTGCTTTTGTGCCAATTAAATCACACCTTTCCGTAATATTTATCAAGGAATCTGTCCGGAATTCTCCTAAGCTCGCTTCTCGGCAGAATGGAAAGCAGCTTCCAGCCGAGGTCAAGCGTTTCTTCAATCTCGCGACTTGCCAGGTATCCCTGAGAAACATATGAGGTCTCGAATTCATCGGCGAACTTCGCATAAAGCTTGTCTATTTCCGTCAGCGCCGCCTCACCGAGGACCACCATCAGCTCCTTTGCGTCCTTGCCTCTCGCATATGCAGAGAAAAGCTGGTTCATCGTACTGGCGTGGTCGTCTCTTGTCTTGCCTTCGCCGATGCCCTTGTCCTTCAAACGTGAGAGAGAGGGCAAAACGTCAATCGGCGGCGCGATGTTCTTCCTGTAAAGCTCGCGAGAGAGGATTATCTGCCCCTCGGTTATATATCCCGTCAAATCGGGAATCGGGTGAGTTTTGTCGTCCTCGGGCATGGAGAGAATCGGAATCATCGTGATGCTTCCGGTTTTTCCCTTTTGGCGCCCGGCTCTTTCATAAATTGAAGCCAAGTCAGTGTACATATAGCCCGGATATCCGCGTCTGCCCGGAACTTCTTTTCTGGCCGCCGAAACCTCGCGCAGAGAATCCGCGTAATTTGTAATATCGGTGAGAATGACGAGCACGTGCATGTCTTTCTGGAAAGCAAGATACTCCGCGGCGGTCAGTGCCATTCTGGGTGTTGCTATACGCTCAATCGCGGGGTCATTGGCAAGGTTGACGAACATAACGGTTCTGTCAATCGCGCCGGTTTCCTTGAAGCTCTGCACGAAGAAGTTTGATTCCTCAAACGTAATTCCCAGCGCGGCGAACACGACGACGAACGGGTCGTTCGTTCCGCGCACCTTGGCCTGTCTCGCTATCTGCGCCGCAAGATTTGCATGGGGAAGACCGCTGCCCGAGAATATCGGCAGCTTCTGTCCGCGCACGAGCGTGTTCAGCCCGTCTATCGCGGAAACACCCGTTTGAATGAATTCCTCAGGATACGCTCTCGCCGCCGGGTTCATCGGCAGACCGTTTATGTCATTTCGTGCGTCCGGCAGAATATCCGGGCCCCCGTCAATCGGGCGGCCGAGGCCGTCAAACACGCGGCCGAGCATATCCTCCGAAACGCCGAGCTCCATGCTTCTGCCGAGGAAGCGCACCTTGCTGTTTGAGAGGTTTATACCTGTGGAATCCTCAAAAAGCTGAACAAGCGCGTTGCCCTCGTTTATTTCCAGCACCTTGCAGCGCCTCTTTTCACCGTTCCAAAGCTCAATCTCCGCAAGCTCGTCATATGTTACACCCTCGACGTCTTTCACGAGCATCAGCGGTCCCGCAACCTCTTGAATCGTCCTATATTCCTTTGGCATCAGAAGACCTCCTTATTCTGAACCGCTTCATAAAGCTGCTCGTCAAGCTTTGTAGAAATCTCGTTGAAATCATATTTATATGTGCCTATATCGCTGTATTTGAAGCGCCCGATGGCTTCTCTGACAGGCAAGGCTATGAGCGTTTCAATGTCCACACCCTTGTTGAGCGCCTCAAGTGACTTCTCATAATAAGCGATAATCAAAAGCATCATGTCATGCTGTTTATCAAGCGCGGTGTAGGTGTCGCTTTCATCAAAGGCGTTTTGATGTAGGAAATCCTCTCTGATAGAGCGTGAAGCCTCGAGCTTGAGCCTGTCGGGCGCCGAAAGCGCGTCCATTCCGACGAGCTGCACGATTTCATCCAGCTCCGCTTCGTCCTGCAAGAGCCTCATCATCTTCGCCCTCAACTCAACCCAGCTGTCAGCGACGTTATCCTTGAACCACTTTTCCATCGTATCGAGATACAGCGAATAGCTCGTAAGCCAGTTGATGGCGGGGAAGTGCCTCTTATACGCAAGGTTGGCGTCAAGCCCCCAAAAAACCTTCACGATTCTCAGCGTTGCCTGTGAAACCGGCTCGGATATATCTCCGCCGGGTGGCGAAACCGCGCCTATAACCGAAAGCGAACCCTCTCTGCCTTCGCTGCCAACTGTGATAACCCTGCCGGCTCTCTCATAGAACTGCGCAAGCCTGCTGCCGAGGTACGCGGGGTAGCCTTCCTCGCCGGGCATCTCTTCAAGTCTGCCGGACATTTCGCGCAGAGCCTCCGCCCAACGCGAGGTGCTGTCAGCCATCAGGGCGACGGAATAGCCCATGTCGCGGAAGTACTCGGCAATTGTAATGCCTGTGTAAACAGATGCCTCGCGCGCCGCAACGGGCATATCGGAGGTGTTCGCGATAAGCACGGTTCTTTCCATCAAAGAATGCCCTGTTTTCGGGTCGATAAGCTCCGGGAATTCATTCAAAACGTCCGTCATCTCGTT
>DBCZ01000004.1:0-126 GCA_002293315.1 Ruminococcaceae bacterium UBA945 | reverse complement strand
TTCGCGATGGGGAAGAGGGTGTCAATGACGCGCTGACCTGTAATCAGCGGCATATCGGGCGAAAGCTTCTCCTGATAAGGTCTGCCGCGTCTGACGGGCCACTTTTGCGTCAGCGTAATATTCACG
>DBCZ01000090.1:19569-19694 GCA_002293315.1 Ruminococcaceae bacterium UBA945 | reverse complement strand
CAGGCGCAAAGCTGGGCGTATACCGCCGGGGCGTCCATGCGCGCGAGCACGCCCTTGGAGACGTCGTTCAGCTTATCCATGCCGAACAGCGCGCCGGACACGCTCATCTTGCCCGCGCTGAAGGG
>DBCZ01000090.1:6218-19534 GCA_002293315.1 Ruminococcaceae bacterium UBA945 | reverse complement strand
CGGCGGCCACGGGGTAGCCCTGCCCGTCGTACCAGCTGAGGGCGAGCTCCGGGTCTTTGCGCTTGCTGAGCTTGCGGCGGCCAAGGCCGTCCTGCTTCATCAAGTGGGCCGTGTGCAGGTATTTGGGCGGCTTATAACCCATGGCGGCAAACAATTGCAGATGGATGGGCAGGGTAGCCAGCCATTCCTCCCCGCGCACAACGGTGGTGGTGCGCATAAAATGGTCGTCCACCACATGCGCGAAGTGGTAGGTGGGGATGCCGTCGGCTTTGAGGAGCACCACGTCCTGGTCGTTCTCAGGCAGCTCCAGCACGCCGCGGATGAGGTCTGTGACCTTCACGCGGTTATTGCCGTCTCCCTCGCTGCGGTAGCGAATGACATAGGACTGGCCCTCCCCCACCCGGCGCTTGATTTCGTCCATGGCAGCGCCGCGGTAGCGGGCAAAACGGCCGTAGCAGCCGAAGTTCAGCTTTTCGGCGGCCTGCTTTTCCCGCAGGGCAGCCAGTTCCGCTTCGGTGAGAAAGCAGGGGTAGGCCCGGCCGCTTGCCACCAGGTGTTTGGCGCAAACGCGGTAGACATCGGCGCGCAGGCGTTGGCGGTAGGGGCCGTAGGCGCCCATATCCCCCGCTTTGGTAACGCCCTCGTCGAAGGGCAGACCGTAGCGGGCGAACACGTCCAGGATGGTGTCTACCCCGCCGGGCACCTCGCGCTTTTGGTCGGTATCCTCGATACGCAGAAAAAAGACGCCCCCGCTTTGGTGAGCCAGGCGCTCGTCCGTGATGGCCCCGAACAGGTTGCCCAGGTGCATAAAACCGGTGGGGCTGGGCGCGATACGGCACACCTTAGCGCCCTCGGGCAGATTGCGGGGCGGGTAGCGTTTTTCGAGGTCGTCGGGGGTGTCCGTTACGTCCGGGAACAAAAAATCGGCCAGGGCGGCAAACTGCATGGGGGGACTCCTTTGTATGATACTATTATGTAGTATAGCAAATGGCCTGCCGGGTTGCAAGGCGGCGGAGGGAAGGAGGAGTGGCGCGACAGATAAATATCGTGTAAAATAGATTTGTCCTGACAGCGGCAAGAAAATAATAGTTGGCAAAATTGTCTGTATGGACACTTGACTTGTTATGTAACCATATTGCGCATTGTCCCGCACAGACAGCTATTGAAACGCTTGCCCATGCCACCCAAAAAGCGCTGTAATATACATGCTCTGTCGTCTTATTCGCCGTTTTGGCAAGGGCGATACAGTGCATGTGTAGGATAAACGCCTGTAAAGGAGAAAACTTGACATGGAACAAAAATTGCTCGAATTGTATGCCGCCTTTGCCGTAAAATCCGGGGTGAATGTGCAGAAAAACCAGACGCTGATTATCAACTGCCCGCTGGACGCCGCCTTTTTTGGCCGCCTTTGCGCCGGGGAAGCTTACAAAGCCGGTGCGCGTGATGTGGTGGTACACTACCGGGATGAGCGCTTGAACCGCATCCGCTTGGACAAGGCCGGGCTGGAGGCGCTGGAGGATGTGAAGCCCTGGCGGCTGGCCGGCTACATGGATTACATTGAGAGCGCGGGCGGCGCCTGCGTGCTGAGCATCGCGGCGGATGACCCTGAAATTTACAAGGGGCTGGACACCGCCAAGATAGAAAAGGCGCAGCAGGCAAACAGCCGGGCCATGCAGCCATACGTAAACCACATGATGGCAAACGGGATGCAGTGGTGCGTGCTAAGCATCCCTACCCCGGCCTGGGCGGCCAAGGTTTTTCCCGGCGCGGCCCAGGATGACGCCATGGAGAAATTGTGGCAGGCGATTTTTAGCGTGACGCGGATAAGCGGCGGCGAGCCGCTGGCCGAATGGGAGGCGTTTGGGAAGCTGACGCGTGCGCGGGTGGAAAGATTGAACGGGATGAACCTGGACGCGCTGCGCCTGCGAAGCCAAAACGGCACCGACCTGACTATTGGCCTGCCCGAAGACTATGTTTTTGCCGGAGGGGTGGAATACACCCAGGACGGAGTGCCCTTTTTGGCGAACATCCCCAGCGAGGAGATATTTGCCGCGCCGCACCGCCTGCGCGTGGACGGCGTGGTGAAGAGCAGCCTGCCCTATGTGTACAACGGCAATTTGATTGAGGGCATTACGGCCGCCTTTGAGCAGGGGCTGGTGGTGAAAGCCAGCGCCGACAAAGGCGAAGACCTGCTGCACCAGATGTTGAGCGCGGACGAGGGCGCGCGGCGGCTGGGCGAAATTGCCCTGGTGCCCGCGAGCAGCCCCATCCGCACGACCGGGTTATTATTTTATAATACGCTGTTTGACGAAAACGCGGCCTGCCACATTGCTTTTGGCAAGGGCTACCCCAACTGCGTTGCGGGCGGCGCCGGGCTGAGCCAAGAGGAGCTATTGGCCAGGGGCGTGAACGACAGCCTGATACACGAAGACGTGATGGTGGGCACGCCGGATATGCAAATAACCGGCCTTTTGAAGGCCGGCGGCACAGCGGATATTTTTGTGGACGGGGAATGGGCGTTTTAGAGCCGCCTTTGCAGGGAACGGATTTATCCGTTCCGAGGATACGGTATCCATCTTGGCGGAACGCATCCATGCGTTCCCTACTGTGCTTGGTTTAGCTCACTCCAAATAATCAAACTTGTTCACCAGCCACCCGCCGTTTTGGTAAACCAACTGCACGCTCTGGCGGGTGCTGCCGTCGGTGTAGGTGCCGCCGTTTTCCCGGGGGGTGTAGCTGTAGCGGCCGGTCATGGTAAACTCTATGGCTGTTGTGCCGCTGGCCGTGGTGTACTTCATGCTGTCGGCGTCGCATTTTACGCTTTGATAACGGAAGGTATTGGCCTTGTTGCCCGCCCCGGTGATGCGCGTTCCCATGGCCGTGCGGTTGCTGTCGGTGGTGCGTCGCAAGCCGCTGACGCTCTGCGCGTTGATGCACTCGAGGTACGATTGGTAGTAGTCCGCCATGATGGTATCCAGTTCGGAAACCGTCAGCGTGGGCGTGCCCTCCGGCGGCGTGGATGACGAGGTGTCTGGGGAAGAGCTGGAGTCGTCCGGCGGGGAGGTTTCGGGGGGTGCAAGCGGGGTATAGTTCTCAAAGCGCAGGGTGGTTGCGCCGGGGCTTTGGTACACCACACTGGCGGTTTGCTGCGCGCCGTCTACCGTGGCCACAATGCGGATGGTGCTGCCCAGGGCCACGCCCGGGATGCTGGCCGTGCCGTTTACAATGGTAACGGCCACCGGCGCGTCGTTGATAAACAGCTGGGCGGCGTCGCTCAGGCAGTTTTCCACGGTAACGGTGGCGCGCAGCAGGGTGTTGTCCAGGGCGTTAGGGCCGCTGCCCGGCCTGCTATTCGTGGGGGTTACCTTAAACATATCCTGCGTTACCGGCGCACCCTGCGCGGGGTCTGCCCCGGGGGGCACTACCGTGCATTCGTAGCGGCCGGGCATCATGCCGGTATACAGCATGCCGCCGTTTGCCATCGTGCCGGTTGTAAGGGGTACGCCGTTCAGCATCACCTGGGTTTGGGCATCGATGCCGGGCACAAACAAATCAACCGCCGTGAGGGTAAGGGTGTATTTCTGGATGTAGCTGAAGGGCCAGAAGCTGAATATTTCCAGCGGCACGCTGCTTACGCCGATGGCCTCAAAGGTTTCCGCGCCGTCGTAAGGCCTGTTTGCCATTAAAGCGTTTATCCATTTCCGCAATTCGGCGTCGTCTGTAAACTTGCTGCCCAGCGCCCGCCAATCCGCCGTGGCGGCGTCGATGCCAACCAAAGCAAGCTTGTTCGTCGCCACCATATCCTTCAGTTCGTCCACCCCCTGCGCAATCCGGTCCGCTTCGCCGGAGGCTATATTGCCAATAGCTTCGTAGAAGGGGTCGGTAACCGCACTGGGCTGGTTGAAAAAGTACAGCAAGCCGAAGGTAACGCCCGCCAGCACCACCACAAAGATGATGGTGGACAGCGCGTTGATCTCGGGGCTCACCTTGCGGCGCGTCATGGAAAAAATAGTGATAGGCAAGGTCTGCGAGGTAGGCCCGCTCACAAAATAGCTGATGATGAAGTCGTCGAGCGACATCGTGATAGACGTCAGGAACCCGGCCACGATCCCGGGCATGATGTCGGGCATTACGACCTTTGAAAAGGCCTGCCACTCGTTGCAGCCAAGGTCCAGAGCAGCCTCGTAGATGTTTTTGTCCATTTGCCGCAGCTTGGGGCTCACGTTTAAAATCACATAGGGTATACAGAAGGTGATGTGCGCGAGTATCAGAGTAATATACCCGAAGTCGGGTACGGGAAAGGCGGCGCCAAAGGACGAGTTGAGCCCCTCTATGAACGCCTGCGCCGAGACGAACAGCAGCATGAAGCTCACGCCGGTAACGATCTCGGGGTTGATGACGGGCATGTAGGTGAAGTTCATCACAACCGCGCGGGCCCATTTGTTCATGTTGGAAAGGCCGATAGCCGCCGCCGTGCCGATCACCGTGGCGATCACAGCCGCCGCGGCCGCGATGAACAGCGTATTCATCAGCGAGTGTATTATCAGCTCGTTTGAGAAAAGCTGCCTGTACCAGTCCAGCGTGAAGCCGGTGAACAGCGCGCGCGACTTGCTCTCGTTAAATGAGTACGCGATCATAACAAGTATTGGAATGTAGAAAAACGCCATGATAAAGCTGATATAGGTCTTTGCGTACCACTTCATTTTTCTTTTCACAGCAGCATCCCCTCCATTTCCTCTTCGTCGCCGAACTGGTTGAACACGCTCATGCAAAGCAGGATAAGCACCATCAGCACCAGCGAGATAGCCGCGCCCAGGTTCGGGTTGTAGGCGTTGCCGAGAAATTGCAGATCTATTAAGTCGCCAATCAGCAGGTTGCCGCCGCCGCCCAACATGCGGGAGATTATAAACGTGGAGACGCTGGGCACGAACACCATTGTTATGCCTGTTCTGACTCCGGGCATCGACAGCGGAAGGATCACGCGGGTAAAGGTGGTGACGGAGTTGCTGCCCAGATCCCGCGCGGCCTCAAGCGTCGTGTTGTCGATCTTGGTCATGATGGAATACAGCGGCAGGATCATAAAGGGCAGATAGTTGTACACCATCCCCAGCACAACCGCGCCGGAGGTGTTGATCATCTCGAAGGGGCCGATGCCGAAAAGGCCCAGCAGGCGGTTTATGAGGCCGTTGTTTTCAAGCAGCGTCATCCAAGCGTAGGTGCGCAGGAGGAAATTCATCCACATGGGCAGCATTATGAGCATAATCATAACGTTCTGCGTTTTCGCCTTCATTTTTGAAATGATATACGCGAGCGGGTAGCCTATTATAAGCGAGATTATCGTCGCAGCTGCACCCATCCAGATTGAGCGAATAAACACGTTTGAGTATTGCCCCACATGGAGAATATTTTCAACCGTGAACTCGCCGCTCTTGTTCGTGAACGCAAAATAGGCGACAAGCAGCACCGGCACAAGGATGAAAATGACCATCCACACGGTGTACGGCGCCGAGAGAATTTTTGATTTATTCTTCAATTTCGGCCTCCTTGCTCTCAGCGGCTTCCTCCTCGAGAATCATATCCTCTTCCATCTCGTCGCTGAAGGTGCTGTAATCGCCGAATGAGCCGGAGTATTCCGACTTTTTCATGACGTGTATGTCGTCCGGTGTGAGCGAAAGGCCGATTTTCGCGCCGACCTCCTGGAAATCGGTGGATTGAATCATCCATTTGAAGCCCGCCACGTCGACGATGATTTCATAATGCACGCCCTTGAACGTGATATTCGTCACCTCGCCGTTTATCTGCGAGTTTTCGGCGCTTATAACATCTATGTCCTCCGGGCGGATTACGACGTCAACCGGCTGGTTGCGCCCAAAGCCCTTATCGAGGCAATCAAACGTATGCCCCGCGAAGCGCACTTTGAAGTCTTCCAGCATAACGCCGTCGAGAATGTTGGATTCACCGATGAAATCGGCGACGAAGGCGTTCTGCGGCTCGTTGTAAATATCCGTGGGCGTGCCGATTTGCTGAATCTCGCCCTTGTCCATAACGACGACGGTGTCTGACATTGAGAGTGCCTCTTCCTGGTCATGAGTGACAAAGATGAACGTGATGCCGGTTTGCTGCTGAATTTTTTTTAGCTCAACCTGCATATCCTTGCGCAGCTTCAAATCCAGCGCGCCGAGAGGCTCATCCAGCAGAAGAACCTTAGGCTCGTTCGCCAACGCGCGGGCAATTGCCACACGCTGCTGCTGCCCGCCCGAAAGCTGTGACACAGAGCGGTGGGCATAGCCGGTGAGGTTAACAAGCTCGAGCATGCTTGTGACCATTTCCTTGACCTCGCGCTCCTTCTTTCCCTTAATCCTCATGCCGAACGCCACGTTATTGAAGACGTTCAGGTGCGGGAAGAGCGCATATTTCTGGAAAATGGTGTTCAGCTCCCGCTTATGCGGCGGGATGTCGGTGATTTTTGCTTCGCTAAAAAAGACATCTCCCGTTTCAGGTGCGACGAAGCCGCCGATTGTGCGTAAAACCGTAGTTTTACCGCAACCGGACGGACCTAGCAAGGTGACGAACTCTCCATCTTTTATTTGAAGATTGAAGTTCTTGAGCACCTGCTCTCCGTCGTATGAAACAGTGATGTCTTTAAGCGAAATGACAGTTTTAGACATAATAATGCATCCCCTTTGCGGTGGCTTCCGTAGAAGCCAAAGTTAGCTGCGTATTTCTATGTTATTCGCAAATAACCCGGCATTGTTTTTGATTTTCGCCCTCCGCAAAGGATTTTTTACGGTTTTGCGCTATATGAGCCGCGCCCGCTGCGATAATCGCAATGCCGCTTTTATGTAGCCGTATCCGGCCTTTTTTAGATGCAAACGCAATGCAATTAATATACGAAAAAAAAGCGGGTTTGTCAATAAGGCAATTATACAGAAAAACAGCCCATACATAAATGTGGGACGCCTATAAAACGCCCCTAATTGTCCATTGTCTATTTATCAATTGCTCTTATTCGCGGGCGGGCATGAGTAAAACACCCGTCGCTCATTTCATTCGCGCCACCCCGCTGGGCAACGCCTCTTTATAAAAGAGGGTTAAAATATTTTTGCCCTTAATTATCAATTGCCCTTATGCCCTGCTCGGATTTTATCTATCACGGCTTTGCGCGAAAGCGCGGGCAGGTGCATTCTTCGCTTTTCACCTGCTAGTGCGTCGAGATAGTGCGCGTCAGAGCTTCTGATGATGAGTTTTTCGGCGATTTCGGGGTTTCGCTTGATAATCGCTTCGTAATCGCAGTTATATGTGAGCTCTGCGGCCGTGAAGCCCGCCTCGGGCGGGATTGCGCCCAGGCTGGCAATGATGCTGTATGAAGCTCTGTCCACATGGGCGGGATATGCCACGCCGCCGTAGCTTTCGACAAGCTCATGCACATCATTTATGCCTATAGAGGTTGAGCCGAGCAAAAAACCCTCGTCCGTGCCGATGATTTCATCCTTCTCATTCATGATGATTTGCTCGCCGAAGATTTCGGGCTTATTCGCGATTTTCGGCATTCTTGCGCGGACATATTCGTCAAAAGCCAACGCGGATTTCAACTCTTCAAACAGGCAGGCGACATGCGCCTCTTCGGCCACATTCAGCTCCATGCCGGGAATAACGAGCAGACCTATCTCCTCCCCCGCCTTCATAAGTGCCGGGGCATTTTTGCAGGTGTTGTGGTCTGTTATGGCAAGTACATCACAGCCCGCAAGCTTCGCGAGATTCACCATATTATTAGGGGTCATTTCGGCATCTCCGCACGGCGAAAGGCATGAATGCGTGTGGAGGTCGTAGGCGTAGCTCTGCATTAAATCACGCTTTCATCTGATTATATACTTTCATCGCCGCTTCAAAGATATTCTCCTCACAGGAGTAAACCGCGATGCCCTGCTGCTCAGCTTTCAACCTCGCGTCTTCGTCTAAGGGTGCATTATCCGCCAGGACTATCGCCGCCACATCGGTAAGCGAAGCGACTGCCACCGCGTTGACGTTGCCCATCACGGTTATCCAGAGGTCATCCTCCTGCGCGCGGCTCATTGCCCAA
This sequence comes from Ruminococcaceae bacterium UBA945, assembly GCA_002293315.1. Classification (GTDB taxonomy): domain Bacteria; phylum Bacillota; class Clostridia; order Oscillospirales; family Acutalibacteraceae; genus Scatolibacter. The sequence goes on along the minus strand of DBCZ01000090.1, from coordinate 11,454 downwards.
CTCAAAAGGTCGCAGATATAGCAGTTTTTGACGTCACGGTCCGTGCCGGAACTTCCGGCGAGGAGCTTCCAGTTATTTATTTCAGCTATTTCTTTTACAAGCATAAATATTTTCCTTTTGTTATTTGTTGTTGATTGTCAATTACACTTACAAGGCGGGCATGGAAACCCGACCCTACTGTCAATTATACATTACCCTTATCGGAGTGCCTAGGTCGTCACTCCCTACAACAGCATCTACGCAAAACACCCGTCATTCGTTTCACTCATGCCACCCCGCTGGGCGACGCCTCTTTATAAAATAGGGTTAAAATGTTTTTGCCCTTAATTATCAATTATGCGCTGCGCGCGTCGCTACGCTTATTGTCAATTGCCCTCTAAGGGCAGGCGCACACCGCCGAGGGAGGAAATTGTATCTGCCACCTGCTTCATCTTTTCGCGGTAGACGAAGACGCAGTCCGCCTCTGTGCAGACACCCTTGACGACGTCTTCGGCGAACGCCCGGCACGACGGCGCACCGCACGCACCGCAATCGAGAGCGGGCAGGCGCTCTTCAAGCTCATCGATTTTATTCATGATGTCCATCGCCTCTGAGAGGTCGTCAGACAGCGTGAGGACATTCGAGAAGCGCAGCTTCTCCTTCCACTCCATGGCATCGGGAACCTCGGCTGACTTGAGGTGATTCTGCGAAACGGGCAGATACCTCCGCAGTAGCTGAATGCGTGCCTTCGAGACATACGGGTTCTCAACACAGAGCGCACCGCCGACACAGCCCGCTGAGCACGCGTTGAGCTCGATGAAATCAAGGTCGCCGATTCGCTCATCTTCGATTTCTCCGAGGACGCGAATCACATTTTCTATGCCGTCCGCGGCGAGGTACTTATCACTTAGCAGCGCCGCCGATTCTCCTCCGCTCGTAGACCAGCTCACGCCGATTATCCCCGACTGCGCGAGCGGCTCAAGCTCTGTGAGCTTATCCATTTTCTGCGAGAGCAGCGGAAAAATATCGCTGATTGAGATTGCGCCGTCAACGCTGGATTCATCAAGCGTTATCGGCATTTTTATGCTCGTCACCTTCGCCGGACAGGGCGTGATGAAGAAGCAGCCGATGTCGCTTTCCGGCAGCCCGGTTCTCTCGGCAGCCTCTTTTTTTGCAATCATTGCCGCGATTTCCATCGGGGCCTCAAGCGGCAGGACATGCTCGCATAAATCAGGGAAGCGCACACGAATAAGGCGCACAACAGCCGGACACGCCGAGCTTATCACGGGCTTCTTCAGCTTCCCGCTGTTCACAAGCCTTCTTGTTGCCTCGCTGACGAGTTCAGCCGCACGGCTGACCTCAAAGACGGCATCGAAGCCGACCTTCTTAAGCCCCGTCAACACATAGTCAATATCGTCGAGGTTCTTGAACTGGCCATAGAGCGCGGGCGCGGGCAAGGCGATTTTATATTTGAAATCATTGATGTCCTCAAACGGAGTTGAAGTGGCTTTTTTGGCGTGATGCGGGCAAACACGGATACATTCGCCGCAGTCAATGCATCTCTCCGAGGCGATTACGGCCTTGCCGTTTCTGACGCGAATAGCTTCCGTCGGGCAGCGCTTGATGCAATTTGTGCATCCGACACATTTATCTTTATCCAGCTTCACTGAATGGAAAAACTCTGACAAGACATTACCTCCAGTTTATATTTTTTATGTTAACAAGAAAGTGTTATTCTTTCAATTTTATCGATTATCTCTTCCATACTTGATTCTACTTGCAGGTTGGCTCTAATTCTTTCGCACTGTTCACTTATGCTTTTGTCATACAGCACCGCGCACACGCTCTTGTATATCCGCTTGCCACTGCTTAAAAAAGCGCGGATTCTCTTCCCGATATTAAGCTCGACTATCCGCTTCGCGTTGGCAAGCTGGTCATTGATAAACGGCATGGCAACCATCGGCACACCGAGGCTCATGGCCTCATTGACGCTGTTCATTCCGCAGTGGGTGAGAAAAACATCGGCATGCCGTAGCACTTCAAGCTGCGGCACATATGAATATGCGTAGATATTATCCGGCATCTTCCTGAGGGTTTCAGGCGGCACTTTGCCCGTGTTGAGAATAACGGATACCTCTTTTCCGCCGAAAGCACGTATGCACTTTTTATAAAAGCCCTTGCTGCTGATTATAGTGCCAAGCGAAATGTAAAGTACCGGCTTCTTCATCTTATCATAAGGAATTTTGCGAGCTATGGGAGAATTCAGGCTTTTCGGGACGGTGAACAGATAATCTTCTCCGAATGAAGCGCTGTCCTGCTGAAACAGGCGCGGCACATATACGATGTTGAGCACCGGCTTGTCGTTCAGCACTGCACTGATGAGGGTTTTATGCTCAAGCTCCATGTACTTCGCATTCTTCTTCCCCATCACCTGAACGTCAATCAATTTGCTTGAAAGCCGGAAGAGCCTCGTGGCATCTGCTATGCCGGTTTTGCTCCACGCAGGCTGAGAAAACTGCCTGACACAGGGGATGTTCAGCTTCTCGGCGATTTTAATTCCCGGGTAAAAGAACATTTCATAAATCAATAAATCAAACTTATGCTCAAGGCTTAGCGCTGTATCATACGCGGCGCGAAAGCACTTTGTTTTCTTCTGCTGCTCCGTCGGCGAGGAGGGATAATTAATGAACGGCACGAATCTTGCCCCGGTGGCCTCGATTCTATCACGGAATTCCTCTGCGTTGACATACCACACGTCGTGGCCGCGCCTCACAAGCTCCTGCGCAAGAGGCAGAGTGGGGTTCGTGTGCCCTGAATACGGCACGTTGACCATCAGTATAGCCGCCATAGCTCTATCCCTTTTGCGGAAAAACCGTCAGTGTGACGACGGTGCCTTCGCCGACGACGGACTCCACCGCCATTTCATCGCTGTATTTTTTCATATTCGGCAAGCCCATGCCCGCGCCGAAGCCCAGCGAGCGTATCGTATCCGGCGCTGTGGACCACCCGGCCTGCATGGCCTTTTCGACGTCCGGTATGCCCGGGCCGTGGTCTGTGAGGATTATCGTCACCCTCTCGGGTGAAATATCCACGGCGGCCTCTCCGCCGCCCGCGTGAATCACCATGTTGATTTCACCCTCATACATAGCGATGGCCACGCGTCTGATGGCCTCGGGGTCATACCCCAGACGCTTCAGCTTCTTCTTAACATCGCCGGAGGCCTCCCCCGCACGGGTGAAATCATCGCCGGGGACAATATAATCTAAGTGCAAGCCGCTCATCACTGCCACCCCTCTATGTCTGTTCCGCCGTGCAGGCCGTTGCTGTAAAGCAGACCGCACGCAGTGAACATTCTATGAGGAGAGGCAAGCACGGTTATATCCTTCTGCGCGGCAAGATTAAGAATATCCTCGCCGATTTCTTTATTTCTTACGAACACGACGCAGTGCATATCCATCATTTCCGCCGTTCTTATAACCTGCGGGTTCACCAAGCCCGTAAGAAGAATGCCCTGCTCCTTAACGAAGGCGAGAACATCGCTCATCATATCGCTTCCGCAGGCGGTTTTGACCTCCGCCTCCATATCGCCCTCATTGAGAATTTTGGCCTTCAGTATCTCGGCAACATCTTTAATCTTCATTTAGAATACTCCCATTTTGCTGTAGATTTAGTTTGCTCATACATATTTATTATACATGAAAAAGGGTGAGGTTTCAACCGCGCTGTTCATTGTTAATTACCTTTATTGTGCGGGCGGGCATGGAAGGCACCCCCGTTGGACAACGCCTACATTATCTCCGTCTGTAGTGCCCTCCATTGTCCATTGCCCTTATCGGTTTCGCCAAAGTGCAACAGAGAAGAGCGCATATTTGATAGTTTTTGTGAGAAACTGCCATGCTTTGCCGTAAAGTGCATTTTCCCTTGATTTCATCAGACTAAAGTCTTATAATTAGGTTTAACCGCGCGGCAGATAACCGCGCAAAAACAGGAGGCAAAAATGAGCCGAGCATATAACTTTTCCGCCGGACCTTCAATGCTGCCGGAGAGCGTTCTCAAAAAAGCAGCCGCCGAAATGCTTGATTACGAGCAAAGCGGGCAGTCTGTGATGGAGATGTCACACCGTTCAAAGGTCTATGACGGCATAATCAAGGGTACGGAGAACCTTTTGCGTGAAATCATGGAAATCCCGGATAATTACAGAGTGCTTTTTCTTCAGGGCGGGGCTTCGTCGCAGTTTGCAATGGTGCCGATGAACTTGATGACGAAATCCGGCAAGGCTGATTATATCCTCTCGGGGCAATTTTCCACGAAGGCATATCAGGAGGCACAGATGTACGGCGACGTACTTGCCGTGGCCTCTTCAAAGGATGAGAATTTCTCGCGGATTCCCGCTTGGGACGAGAGCAAATTCAGAGCAGACGCGGATTATTTCCACATCTGCCTCAATAACACAATTTACGGCACAGCGTTCGGCAAGCTGCCGGATACCGGCGACGTGCCGCTAGTGGCGGATATTTCCTCCTGCATTCTCAGCAAGCCGATTGATGTCTCGAAATTCGGGCTGCTCTATGCAGGCGCGCAGAAGAATATGGCGCCCGCGGGGCTGACGATAGTCATCGTGCGCGAGGATTTGCTCGGTACGCCGATGGAGAAGACGCCCTCGATGTTCAATTACAAGCTTTTAAGCGACAATGAATCTATGTACAACACGCCGCCGTGTTATTCAATATATGTCTGCAAGCTGGTGCTTGAGTGGATTAAGGATGAAATCGGCGGGCTTGAAAAGATGGCCGAGAGGAATATGAAAAAGGCGAGTGTGCTGTATGATTTCCTTGATTCCTCCTCGCTTTTCAAGGGCTGTGCCGAAACTGCCAGCCGCTCGATTATGAATGTCACGTTCGTGACGGGAAGCGATGAGCTTGATTCGAAATTCTGCAAGGAGGCCGAGGCCGCGGGCTTTGTGAATCTCAAGGGTCACAGAAGCGTAGGTGGAATGAGAGCCTCAATTTACAACGCAATGCCGCCCGAGGGCATAGATAAGCTTGTGGCATTTATGAAGGAATTTGAAAAGGAGAATGCGTGATGTATAAGATTTTATGCCTCAATAAGATAAGCGACATCGGCACGCAGAGATTCGGCGACGATTACAGCTTCTCTGCCGATATGGAAAACCCTGATGGCATTCTGGTGCGTTCCGCTTCGATGCATGAAACAGAGATGAACGACGGTTTGCTTGCAATTGCCAGGGCAGGCGCAG
>DBCZ01000090.1:2442-6212 GCA_002293315.1 Ruminococcaceae bacterium UBA945 | reverse complement strand
AATACGCCGGGCGCAAACGCGAATGCCGTGAAGGAGCTTGTGCTGGCCTCTTTATTCCTCACCTCAAGGAAAATCGCCCCCGCGATTGACTGGGTCAAGACGCTTAAGGGCAAGGGAGACGAGATAAGCAAGCTCGTCGAAAAGGGCAAGGGAGACTTCACCGGACCGGAAATAAAGGGCAAAACCTTGGGTGTTATCGGGCTTGGCGCAATCGGAATTCTCGTCGCGAACGCTGCTAAATCCTTGGGCATGACGGTTTACGGTTACGATCCGTTTTTATCGGTGGATTCCGCGTGGCACCTCTCGCACTCAGTGAACCGCTCGCTTTCAAAGGAAGATATATTCGCAAACTGCGATTATATAACGCTACACCTGCCTTCGACGCCGGAAACGAAGCACCTCATCAACACCGAAAGCATCGCGACGATGAACGAGGGTGTGAGGATACTCAATTTTTCGCGCGGCGAGCTCGTGGATTCCGCGGCGATTGTGAAGGCCATAGAGGCCGGCAAGGTCGCGGCATATGCCACTGACTTCCCCGACGATGTTCTCATAGGCAACGAAAGCGTCATTGCCATTCCCCATCTGGGTGCTTCGACGCCGGAGAGCGAGGATAACTGCGCCATGATGGCAGTGGACCAGATGAAGAGCTACCTCGAAGAGGGAAATATCTTAAACTCAGTCAACTTCCCGAATATTGCGATGAGCAGAGACAGCGGAACCTCGCGGCTTTGCGTGATTCACAGGAATGTGCCGAACACGATAGGGCATCTTTCCACGGCATGCGGCGAGGCAAACCTCAACATCGAGAACATGCAGAGCAAATCAAAGGGCGATTACGCTTATACAATCCTTGATATTTCCGGTGCCGTCAACGAAGCGGCAACGGAAAAGATTCAGAAGCTGCCCGAGGTTATCAGAATTAGAGTGATTTGAGGCAGCTTGTGCTTCAGAAAAGAGGGCTTCAGGGTAGATGCACCGAGATGGAATGAGATGAGAACAGCGTGATGCGAGCTCTATTAAGTGGAGAAATATTGAGATGCAATAGAATTATTTGACATAATTTTGTTTACATATCTTTGATTTGGTTTCGATAATTACTCAAGTATTCTTCTACATTAGGAATTTACCCTTCATTGAATTTTACAGAATTTTGTTTTCATAATACAGACTTAGTTTTCATAAAACAAGCCCTCATGTGAGGGCTTGTTTTATAAGCGCTTCTTGAAGCATATAATCCTGTTTGCCTCCTCAAAGCCATTTTTAATGTGGAATGCATGGCTTGGTATATTTAAAAGCTCACAGTCGGAGGCGAATTCGGCGCAGTTTTTAGCGCGCGACCACTCTTCGCAGGCAGAGAGCAATGCGCGCGCCGCCCCGTTTCCCCTGTGCGCTTCGTCAACGTATATGCCCTCGAGATAACCCACGGGCGAGGCGCTCGTGCCTTCAACATAATCGCACCGCAAGGAGACGTGTGCAAAGCCGATGGCTTCGCCCGATGCTTCGCATATGAAAATCTCGTCGGCGGAGCTTTGGATAATCTCGGCAGCCTCATTTTGCATGTCCTCAAAGCTGTTTTGCGGCCAGAGCGCCGTCATCAGCTTTGCGACCGCCGCAGCGTCTGTCAGAGCTGCCATTCTTACTGTGAAATTCACATCATCACCCCTTTTGATTATGATAGCATTATCGGCCGTGGGGTGCAAGCCGGATTTTGATTCCAAACCGATTGCCAATGAGGCGGAAAAACTGTATAATGGATAAGGAAATCGTGCTTATTTCTCTTGAAAGGGTAAATCATATGTATAAAATAGTGAAGAAGCTGGCGCTGAACTCCACGGTTTCGCTGATGGAGATTGAGGCGAAGTTGATTGCGAAAAAAGCCGAGCCCGGGCAGTTTGTGATTCTGCGTGTTGACGAGCACGGCGAGCGAATCCCGTTGACGATTGCGGACTATGACAGAGCCGCCGGAACAGTGACGATTATCTTTCAGATTGTCGGTGCAACGACGCATAAGCTGAATCTGCTGAATGAGGGAGATATTCTCCTCGATTTAGCCGGACCTCTCGGTAACGCAACCGAGACGGACGAGCTTAAGAAGGTTGCTATTGTCGGCGGTGGGGTAGGCTGTGCAATAGCCTATCCCATTGCAAAAAAGCTGCATGAAAACGGCGCCGTTGTGCATACGGTGGTCGGTTTTCGCTCCAAGGATTTGATAATTCTTGAGGATGAGTTCAAAAACGTCAGTGATGTATTCAAGGTGATGACAGACGATGGCAGCTACGGCGAGACGGGCTTGGTCACCGACGCGCTGAGGGCGCTTATCGAGAGTGGCGAGCAGTATGACGAGGTGATAACCATCGGTCCGCTGATTATGATGAAATTCGTTGTGGCTTTGACGCGCGAGCACAACATCAAGACCGTGGTCAGCATGAACCCCATTATGATTGACGGCACCGGAATGTGCGGCGGCTGCCGCCTGACCGTCGGCGGCGAGACGAAGTTCGCCTGTGTTGACGGGCCGGATTTCGACGGCTTCCTGATTGATTTCGACGAGGCGATTGCCCGGGGCACGGTTTACCGCGATATGGAGCGCAGGGCATATGACGAGGCCTGCAATCTTTTCAAGCCTGATGAGGCTTGAGATAACAATCACCTTTCTCGCGTGAAAGCCCAGCTGTTATGACGGTGAGCTAAGCAGTATAGTCTATTTCCGTTTAGCAATGACAAGTTGACATATTTTTGTTGACATATTTTTGTTTTAGTATCAATAATTGTGATATTCGTTATGATATTATGCCAATTATCATTTAATTCAATTAACATAATACTGGTTTTATAGTATCATTTTAGTTACCATAAGATAGTAAATCCTTGGGGAATTGGAGAGAGCAAATGCCGAACATGAGCTTGAAGAAGAACGAAATGCCGTCACAGCCGCCGGAGGTGCGGAACAAAAATTTCGGTGAGGTGGCGCTCGGATACAGCGAGACGCAGGCCGTCGATGAGGCGCAGAGATGCCTTAATTGTAAGAATAAGCCCTGTGTTTCGGGCTGCCCGGTTGAGATTGACATACCCGCATTCATCATGGAAATTGCTAATAAGGACTTTGAGAAGGCATATAAAGTTTTGGCGGCTTCATCCTCCCTGCCCGCCGTTTGCGGGAGAGTTTGCCCGCAGGAGGCACAGTGTGAGGCAAAATGCGTGAGGGGAATAAAGGGTGAGCCTGTCGGGATAGGCAGACTGGAGAGATTCGCGGCTGATTATCACCTGGCGAACAGTGCAGGCTTGCCCGATAAGCCCGCTTCCAACGGACACAGAGTTGCTGTTATCGGCTCGGGCCCGGCAGGGCTGACTTGTGCCGGAGATTTAGCAAAAGAGGGTTATTCCGTCACGGTTTTTGAGGCACTGCATCTGGCGGGCGGCGTGCTGGTTTACGGTATCCCCGAATTCAGGCTGCCGAAGGAAATCGTCCGACGGGAAATCGAGAACCTGAAGGCTTTGGGTGTAGAAATAGAGAAGAACATGATTATCGGCAAGACGCTCTCAGTGGACGAGCTGTTTCAAAGCGGCTTTGAAGCTGTTTTCATCGGCTCGGGCGCGGGTCTGCCGCGGTTCATGAATATCCCCGGCGAGAACCTCAACGGGGTTTACTCTGCAAACGAATTTCTGACGCGCGTGAATCTCATGAAATCGTACACCAATGAAAGCGATACGCCGCTTCATCGTGCCAAGAGAGTTGCGGTTGTAGGCGGCGGGAACGTCGCGATGGA
>DBCZ01000090.1:0-2402 GCA_002293315.1 Ruminococcaceae bacterium UBA945 | reverse complement strand
GAGGTTGAGCACGCCAAGGAGGAGGGGATTATCTTCCGGCTTCTGTGCAACCCGACGGAGATAATCGGCGACGATAAATTCTTTGTGAAAGCGATGAAGTGCGTGGAAATGGAGCTCGGCGAGCCGGATGAGTCCGGCAGAAGGCGCCCGGTTGTGAAGGCCGGAAGCGAGTTCACGCTTGACGTAGATTCTGTCATCATGGCCATCGGCACATCTCCGAACCCGCTTATAAAATCCACGACGGGCGGACTTGACACGACCCGATGGGGCGGGATTACTGCCGACGAAGACGGAAGAACCTCGCGTGCCGGCGTATTTGCCGGCGGAGACGCCGTGACAGGCGCCGCAACCGTGATTCTCGCGATGGGCGCGGGGAAAAAGGCGGCGAGGGCGATAGATGATTACATAAAAAAAGGAGATGCTTAATGCATCTCCCTTTTTTTATTCCGCTATTTTCGCCAGTATCGGCTTTCCTATATTTTCAAGGCTTCTCTCGTATTCTTCTTTGCTTATAAAGCCCGTTTCATAGTTCGTTTTCAAGGATTCCCTTGAATACTTATCTTCAAAATTTAAATCAATCGGAACTCTCTCGTTCAACTCATCAGAAATGCTTTTGAAGCTTTCATATGTGTAAACACTTTCTTTTTCAGAAGCATAAATTTTTCCTTCTTCCTCATAGAAGGTGTTGCCATACAGAACCGCATCGTTCTCCTGCGCTTTATTCAAGGCGATGACATCATCTGTCAAGCTTTCCGTTTCAACCTCTTTGAAAAAACCTTGTGAGCCTGTAATCAGTGAATAGCTGTTATCCTCTTCTTTTGTAATTCCGTCGCCTGTATTGCTTCTCAAAATAAAAATTCCGCTGTCACCCTCTTTCAATTCTGGTTCATAATCAACTTCAAGTGTGCGTTCACCAACTGTTCCGCCATATTGGCGAAGAATTATCTCTTTCTCTTCCGTTTCGCCCCGCAAAACTTCATCAATTATAATAACGTGGTTTGTAAATATTGCGTTTTCTCCGCCATTCAGCGATTTAGCTTCGAACACTTCCGTTTTTCCTGTCGCAGTTCCTTTTACCACTAAAACCGCTCTTTGATACAGCTCTTCAATTGTCCAGTGAGGCATCAATCCGTGTAATTCTTCAACTACCCCGGTATTCGCAATTTGAGGCGATTCATTACTGTACTTGAAAAAAAGAAACATCAGCGGCAATAATGCAATTAACAAGATGACAATCAGCGTTATCCCGACTTTTCTAATTGTGCGTGCCATTTTACTATCCTCCTTACATAGTTTGCTGCATCTAACATCAGTAAATGAAGCTTATTCCATTTTTATCGTCTTGTGAAAGAGTTCTCTTCTGTTGTCCAACTTTCAAACCTGTATACATAGCAGCAGTTGTTGATGTTGAATGTCCCAGTCCTGTAATGTGTCCACTCTCATGCAAAAACACACTCCATGCATCAAATCCATGACTTGCACCGTTTGCATATGGGTGATATGTATTAATATGAATACCTGCGTCCGCCACATACCTTTCCAAATTAAAGTTTGGTTATTACACCGTCATTATATCACACATCGCATCGTTGTCAAGCATTTTCTCTAATTATTTTACACAATGCTTCACACCTTTATTCATTATCGCTAAATCGTTCTTTTTATTTCCTTGCCAACATCTGCCGAAGCGATTATAATGAATGAATAAATCAGTATTTCGGAGGTCAGTATTATGGAAAGACGCGATAAGGTCAACTATTATTTGGATTTGGCGCAGACGGTTTCTCAGCGCTGCACATGCCTGAGGCGGCACTACGGTTCTGTCATCGTGAAGAATGACGAGGTGGTGGCGACGGGTTATGTCGGCGCGCCGAGAGGACGCAAGAATTGTACGGATTTGGGCTATTGCATCAGGACGAAGCTCAATATACCGCGCGGCGAGAGGTATGAGCTCTGCCGGAGCGTGCATTCCGAGGCGAACGCGATTATCAGCGCCGAGCGCAAAAATATGATAGGCGCAACGCTGTACCTCTGCGGTGTTGAGGCGGATAACGGCAGGTTCATCGAGAAGGCCATGCCGTGCTCTATGTGCAAGCGCATGATTATAAATTCCGGCATAGACAGGGTTGTAATCCGTGACGACCACGACAATTACCGCACCTATGACGTGCAGGAGTGGATTGACAACGCCNNGCACCTTCGGCTATTAAGTCAGCCTCGCCCAGCTTTTTCTTAATATGACGCACAATGTCATGTTTAATGTGCTACTCTCTAATTGAATAAACCAATTCAATTATCGGAGGAGCAAAATGAAAAATGTACATGGGCATTGTGTTTGCGGGGCGGTTGAAATTGACATAAAGGAGTATGGCAATTTTATCTACACCTGCCACTGCGACACC
>DBCZ01000043.1 GCA_002293315.1 Ruminococcaceae bacterium UBA945 | reverse complement strand
AAATACTGCAAGGGCGGGTATATGCGGCTCTGGATTGTGAACGAAGATGAGTTCACCGGGCTTTCGGATTTACGTAAGCTAGCTGATGATTACGAACGTTTTGCCGGTTTGTGCAAAAAATATTATTAAACTTGAGGTAAAATATGGAAAGAATCAGGGAATTCTGGCAGGAATTTCTAGTGAAAACAGGGCGTGACAGTGCAACGAAGTATTTTGAAGTATTTCACTTCTGCAATGATGAAAAAAGCGCCAATGAGCTGCTGGAGCTCGTGCTGGAGGGAAGGAAAAGGGCGACGGCCTCTGCTGTGCCCTTGTATGAAGCAGAGGGCGAGGCACTGCCGAAAATCGGCGACTTGTCAATCGTGACAGACTGGGACGGAAACCCCAAATGCGTGATTGAGACGACCGCCGTCATCACTCTCCCTTTCAGGGAGATGACCTATGTTATTTGCAAGCGAGAAGGCGAGGACGAAAATCTGGAATCATGGCAGAAGAACCATATCAAGTTTTTCACTGAGGAAATGGAGAGCATCGGCTCTGAATTCACATGGGATATGGAGGTTCTTTTCGAGGATTTTGAGGTAACTTACAGAGCATAAGGAGGCTTTTATGCAGCTTTTATTCAAGCAGAGATTTTTTTCATGGTTTGACAGCTATGATATTTATGACGAGGTTGGAAACGTTGTTTTTTCCGTTCAGGGCAGATTCGCGTGGGGGCACAAGCTTGAAATCAGTGACCACATGGGGAATCTGCTCGGCACGGTGCGGGAGGAGGTTCTTACGCTTCTCCCCCGCTTCAATATGTATGACGGCGCGGGGAATCACATCGGCACAATAAAGAAAAAGCTCACGTTCTTCAAGCCGCATTTTGAGCTGGAGTATCAGGGCTGGAGCGTTGACGGAGATATTCTCGGCTGGAACTATTACGTCAGCGATTCTGCAGGCACGCACATAATGTATGCACAGAAAAAGGTGCTCAACTGGACAGACACATACGTCATAGATGTCCCGGACCCAGCCAACGCCTTTCTCTCGCTGATGATTGTCCTCGCCATTGACGCGGCGAAGGATAATAACGGGAATTGATAAATCAAAACTGACGAGGTGAAAATATGTTCTTTGACATGCATGTTCATTTTTTTCCGGATAAGCTTGCGCCCCGCGCGGTTGCTTCGCTTATGGAGACGGCGCGCGGAGAAGCCGCCACCGAAGGCACGCGAGAAGACACACTCCGCCGCTTCAAGGAATGGGGCGTTGACGGCGGCCTCGCACTGCATATAGCGACGAACCCGAAACAGCAGGAGAATGTCAACAATTTCGCAAAGGAAGCGCAGGGCGGTAGGCTTCTCTCGTTCGGGAGCGTCCACCCTGAGGCGGAAACCGCAATTGCCGAGCTTTCGCGAATCAAGGATATGGGGCTGATTGGTATCAAGCTTCACCCCGATTATCAGAATTTCTACGTTGAAGAAGAAAGGGTTTTCCCTATCTACGCCGAATGCGAACGCCTCGGCCTGCCGATTGCGTTCCACGCCGGATGGGATCCCATCTCCCCCGATGACGTCCACTGCAAGGCAGAGAAGCTCAGATATGTGGCAGAATGTTTCCCGAGGCTGCGGATAATCGCGGCGCACATGGGGGCTTCTCACACACCGGAGGAGGCAAAGAAGCATCTTACAGGGCTTGCTAACTTGTGGCTCGACACGGCTTACATGGATAAATTCCTTGACACCGCTTCGTTTGAAGATTTAGTGAAGACCTTCGGTGCGGAGAAAATCCTCTTCGCCACAGACTGCCCGTGGTCTGATGCTCCTGCAATTGTAGAAATCATTGAGCACAGCGGGCTTTCTGAGGAAGAAAAACAACGTATTTTCTATCAAAACGCCTTTGCTTTACTCGGCATTCGCGAAATCACCGGCGCGGGAGAAATAATGCTTGATTGATTTTTATGCCTGAAACTGTTATCATATCTGAAAGAAATACTCTCGGAAATATTGGCGGAGGGATAAGATGAAAAGAATAATTGCTTTGCTCATGGTGCTTCTGATTTTTTCCGGCTGCGGAATCAAGCCCTCTGATATGTATATGGACATTTACAACGGCACTGACAGAGAGCTGAAGCTTCTGCATATCAACGCGAACGACGATAAACGCATCAACCAGATGAACGGTATCCTCTCCGCTATTGAGAACGCAGAGGCGTCTGACAAGCCGATGGAGCTTTTCGCTTTTTATCCTGATTATACGATTGAGGCGTCACCGCTCGGCAGCGATGAAATCATTACCGTGGTGCTGGACGTCACCAGCGAGTATGTGCAGTTCTATTATCCGGGGCCGAATCCGGAGAAAAGCGATGTGGTTTATATCTCCGATATGCCCTCAGAGGAGTTCATGGATTTAATCAATACGTGGTAAGCATGATAAAAGCCCGGATTACTCCGAGCTTTTACTTTATCCGTTTGAGCTTCCCGCCGCATTTGCACCTGTATCTCCACGGAGATTTCACGGCCTTGCTCATGCGGGAGCGCTCAATCCGCAAACCGCAGTTTTCGCACACAAGGACATATTTCACGCTTTCAGCGCGCAAAGTTGCTGTGCCGCCCTCACCCGTATCCACCGTGCGCGCGATGGAATAGCCGTAAGCTTCATTCGCAAGCTGCGCGTAGGCTTTCCATTTTTCGCCGTGATTGCGGCAACCCCTGCAGGTGTGCAGCAGCTCATGGACAAGCGTTTGCTCCAGCAGCGCCGCTTTATCCGGCGCGAGCAGTACCTCGGAGACCTCGATTATATATTTCCCGCCCGAATATATGCAGCAGCCCAGCCGCTTCTTTGCACGCGTATTGATTCGCACATTTCGCTCAATATGCGGTGAATATGGTATGGAAAGCTGCCAGAGCTTCGCCTCCACCACACCCAGAAGCTCGTTCAGCTCAAACGCGGTCATCAGATTTCCCCTTAGAAAACACACAGCCGCAGAAATTCTGCCTGTAGAGATTATATTGTTTTGAAAGCTCAACAGAACGTTTATAGCCTTCCTTTTTCTTGAAATCAGACGGCAGCCATGCGACAGCAGTCGCCAGCCTATCGCCTATCGCATTTATTTTTTCAGCGGATTTCAGCGGGCTTATCGTGAGCGTGGTGGTGAAATAATCGCAGGCAAGCTCCTCCGCTTTCTCCGCGGCTTTCTTCAGGCGCAGTTCATAGCAGAGCCCACACCGCACGCCGCCCTCCGGTGCCGATTCAAGCCCGCGGCTGATTCCATCAAACGGCGCGGCATCATACGGCTCGATTATCAAGCCCGCAATATCCACGGGCATTTCGGAAATAAGGCGCTTCAGTTCATCTCCGCGCTTTGCGTATTCCTCAAGCGAGGAGATATTCGGATTATAATAGAAGATGAAAATCTCGAAATGGGAATTCAGCCTCTCCAGCACGGCGCTGGAACACGGCGCACAGCAGGCATGAAGCAAAAGCTTCGGCTTTATCCCGCCGCTCTTACTTTGCGCTATGATTTCTTCAAGCTCTTTTGAATAATTTCTGTTCATAATATCACCTCATTAAGCATATCATTTAATTATGTAATTGACAATAAAGGGAGAAAAAATGATTTTATCAAGCAAGAAAAACACCGTGATTCGTATATTATTCTTTGCTTACCTGCTCTTTCTTTGCTGGGCGATTCTCTGGAAGTTCGGCATGCCGCATATCGGCGACGGTTCGGAAAGGGTTATTAACCTGATTCCGTTTACTTACAACACAATGCCTGAAATGCGCTTCAACCTGCTCGTTTTTATCCCGTTCGGGCTGTATATTTCAGCACTCACGCGTAAAAGCTTCGCTATCGCCGCGCGGAATGCCCTGATTATTCTTCTCTCCAGTTTTTCGCTTGAAGCACTGCAATATATTATGGCTATCGGGCGCAGCGACATGGCCGATTTGATTCTCAACACCTTGGGCGGTGTCTGCGGGATTTTACTTTTCTTCATCACAGCAAAGCTTTTCGGTAGAAACGCGGATACGGCAATGCTGGTGGTGTGTGTTATCATCACGCTTTGTGAATTAGCGGTGTCATGCTTTGTCCTTTTCAGAACCCTGATGCCGAGAGCGCCAATGTGATTTTAGATAAAGGAGAAAAAATGATTTTATCCGGAAAAGAAATTGAGAAAAACATGGGAAAAAATATCTTCATTGAGCCTTATGATAGAAGCAGGCTGAACCCGAACAGCTATAATCTTTGTTTGCATAATGAATTATTGATCTATGAAAACGATTTAATCGATATGAAAAAAGATAACCCCACAAGGCTGATTACTATCCCTGAAGAGGGCTTGATTCTCGAACCGGGGCGGCTTTATCTCGGGCGCACCGTCGAGCATACGCGCACAGAGAAATTCGTGCCTATGCTTGAGGGGCGTTCTTCAACCGGCAGACTGGGTTTGTTCATACACGTGACTGCCGGCTTCGGAGACATAGGCTTTTCCGGCTACTGGACGCTTGAGATTTTCTGCGTGCAGCCCGTGAAAATCTACCCCAATGTAGAATGCTGCCAGATTTATTACCATGATATTCACGGCGAATATGATTTATATTCAAGCGGGAAGTATCAGAATAACACAGGCATTCAGGCAAGCCTGATGTACAAGGATTTTGAGGGTAAAGAATGATTATAAGAGCTATGAAGAATGATGATTACGACGCTTGCTTTCAGCTGTGGAACAGCATTTCTTCTATTGGCATGAGAAGCCTTGATGATTCCGCCGAGGGTATCAGAACATTTCTGGAGAGAAATCCGCACACATCTTTCATCGCGGAGGATTCGGGAATAATCGGCACGATTCTCTGCGGGCATGACGGGCGCAGAGGTTATATCTACCACACCGCGGTTGCGGAGGGCTGCCGTGAAGCCGGTATCGGGAAAAAGCTGGTGGACGCTGCGCTTGAAGCCTTGAAGTACGAAGGAATTAACAAAGTCGGGCTGGTGGTCTTTGCCGATAACGATTTGGGCAACGGCTTCTGGGAAAGCATCGGCTTTGAAAAGCGCGAAGATTTATTCTACCGCAATAAAAGCCTTAACACTAGGAATATCTGAGGTAACTTATGGAAATGATTAACGGAACGCTCGTCGCCGCCGGTCTTGACAGGCGCGACCCGAAGCGAATAAAGTCAGCTAAAGAGCTGATTGCTTTAATAAACAAAGAGGGCTTTTTGCCGCTAACGACCTCCAGCGTCGCGGGTTTTTCGGTTGAAGAACGTGCAGCGGCGGATTATTGGTTCACAGACCACAAGGAAGACCCCTGGCTGTGGCGCGAGATTATCGCCGAGAGCCGCGAAGTGGCCTATGGCAAGCTGCTCGGGAAGAAATCCGGCTTTATCTCTAAGGCGTGGTTCCCCACCTTTGCGAATTATCGCAGGCTTGGCTATGATTTTGACAGTCTCTATGAAGACGGCAAGGCGCATTACCGCGCGAAGCTGATTATGGACCTCTTTGCCGAGGATTTCCCGAACAACACCGCGGTACCCTCATATCTCATGAAGGAGAAGGCGGGCTTCGGCAAGGGCGGCGAAAAGGGCTTTGAAGGCACATTGCAAAGCCTGCAAGCGCAAACATACCTTGTGAACACAGGCTTCACGAGAAAGCAGAATAGGAAGGGCGAGGCCTATGGGTGGTCGATTTCCGTTTATGAGCCGCCCGAGAGCCTTTTCGGCGAGGAGTATGTGCGCAGTGAGTATTCTCTCCCACCCGAGGAGAGCTTCAAAAAGATAATAAACCGCATGAAGGAGCTTTATCCCGATGCGGACGAGCGTGACATACTAAAGGAGATAAAATGATGCTGTTTAATGAAAGAATCGCCTCGTGGGACGATTGGGCGAGGATGTATCAGTCAATCCCCGCGTTCTCTGATGTGATACTGGAAATATGCAGGCGCGAGGAAATTCCGTGTGAGGTTTGCGATATAAAAAACGTCACGCCGGGCACTCATGCCGTTTTCAAGGTGCATAGCTATATCATCAAGGTGTTCTGCCCGAAGGAAAGCGGTTTTGACGGCTCGCTTGACGCCGCGGTGGAGTTGAATTCCATGAAAGCCGCCAATCGCTTCGGCGTGGAATGCCCGAGGGTTATCGCTCACGGCGAAATTGCGGATAAATATACTTTCGCATATATTGTCATGGATTTCATTGAGGCCTTGGATTTCAAGGATGTGAGGGACAAGCTGACGCCTGATGAAATTCCCTGTATTGTGACACAAGTGAAGGAGATATTGAGCAGACTTAACCGGCCGAGCGATGCTATCCCGGCACTTGATTTGCTCGGCGAGCTGAAAAAGAATGAGCGCCTGGAAAAGCTGCCCGAAAACTTGCGCGAGGATATAATCAAAACGGCAGAGGGGCTTGATTTCTCTGAAAGCGTTCTCGTGCATGGCGATTTCACCGACGACAACACGCTGATTGACAGTGAGAAAAAGCTGCACCTGATTGACTTTGCGGACTGCCACCTCGCGCCATGGTATTACGAGCTGCCCCCCATCGTTTACTCGCTCTTCGATTGCCGCAGGGATTTCCTTGACATATTCCGCGGTGAGATGAGCATAGATGAATTTATCGGGTTCTTTCTCAAGGGGCTTGCAATTCATGATTTCGGCGCGACTATTATCATTGATTTCTGCGAGAAGTTTGGGTATCAAATTGAGGATATTCATAGTCTTAAGGATTTTGCTGTAGTTTTCACGGAAGTCTGTAATAGATGATTCTGCATGAAAAAGCCGGGCATCTCCAAAAGAGATACCCGGTTCTTTATTGTCAATTATTCATTGTCAATTGCCCTTAATAGCTGCCTGCGCGGCCGCAAGCCTCGCAATCGGCACACGGAACGGTGAGCATGAAACATAATTGAGGCCCACGTTGTGGCAGAATTCCACAGTGCTGGGATCTCCGCCGTGCTCGCCGCAGATGCCGAGTTTGATGTCGGGGCGCGTCTTTTTGCCGAGCTCAACAGCTGTCTTGACGAGCTTGCCAACGCCGTCCTGGTCGAGCTTCTCGAACGGGTCAAACTCGAAAATCTTGTTGTCGTAGTAAGCATCGAGGAACTTGCCCGCGTCGTCACGGCTGAAGCCGAACGTCATCTGTGTGAGGTCGTTCGTGCCGAAGCTGAAGAACTCAGCCTCCGTTGCGATTTCATCGGCTGTGATGGCCGCTCTCGGGATCTCAATCATCGTGCCGACATTATACTTCATATCTATGCCTGCCTCGGCGATGAGCTTATCGGCTGTCTCTACGACAAAGCTCTTAACGAACTTAAGCTCCTTGAGCTCACCTACAAGCGGAATCATGATTTCGGGAACGATATTATATTCGGGATGCTCTCTGTTCACCTTGATGGCCGCGTTGATGACCGCGGTCGTCTGCATTACCGCGATTTCCGGATACGTCACATCGAGGCGGCAGCCACGGTGACCCATCATCGGGTTGAACTCATGCAGGCTGTCTATGACGGCTTTCAGCGCGTCAATCGTCATGCCAAGCTCGTCGGCAATCTCCTTGATGTCTTCTTCCTTCGTCGGGAGGAATTCATGCAGAGGCGGGTCAAGGAAGCGAATCGTCATAGGCTTGCCCTCGAGAACCCTGTACATCTCTTCAAAGTCACCCTGCTGATACGGCAGAATCTTATTGAGAGCTGTCTCTCTGGCTTCCTTCGTCTTCGCGACTATCATCTCACGCACTGCCTTTATCCTTGAAGGCTCAAAGAACATATGCTCCGTACGTGTGAGGCCTATTCCCTCTGCGCCGAACTTAACTGCCTGCGCGGCATCCTTCGGGTTATCTGCGTTTGTTCTGACCTTCAGCGTTCTCTTTGCATCAGCCCATGACATAAAGCGGTCGAAATCTCCGCTGATTGTGGCTTCCACGGTCGGGATAGCTTCGCCGTAAACATTGCCGGTTGAGCCGTCAAGAGAGATATAATCGCCCTCTTTTACTGTTCTTCCGCCGAGCTCGAAGTATTTATCTTCCTCGTGCATTTGAATCTCACCGAGGCCTGATACGCAGCAGGTGCCCATGCCTCTCGCGACGACGGCGGCGTGAGAAGTCATGCCTCCGCGAACCGTGAGTATGCCCTCTGAAACCACCATGCCTTCGATGTCTTCAGGTGAGGTTTCAAGGCGGACAAGAACCACCTTTTCGCCTCTGTTGTTATGCCATTCGGCGGCGTCTTCGGCTGTGAAGACAACCTTGCCGCACGCTGCGCCCGGAGAAGCCGCAAGACCCTTGCCGAGCGGTGTTGCGCTCTTGAGGGCAGTTGTGTCAAACTGCGGGTGAAGGAGGCTGTCAAGCTGCTTCGGGTCAACGCGCAGAACTGCTTCGTCTTCCGTTATCATGCCCTCGTCAACGAGGTCAACAGCTATTTTAAGAGCCGCGGCGGCTGTTCTCTTGCCGCTTCTTGTCTGAAGCATGAACAGCTTGCCGTTTTCGATTGTAAACTCCATGTCCTGCATATCTCTGTAGTGATTTTCGAGGTTCTGGGCAATCGTCCAAAATTCGTCATACACCGCGGGCATTTCTTCTTTGAGGTGAGCAATCGGGAACGGCGTGCGGATACCCGCGACGACGTCTTCGCCCTGCGCGTT
>DBCZ01000059.1 GCA_002293315.1 Ruminococcaceae bacterium UBA945 | reverse complement strand
AGCACGCGCGCGGTGTCCTTCAGCGGTTCTCCGCGGCCTATCTGTAAATCATTTGATGAGAGGAACAGCGCGTGGCCGCCGAGCTGATACATGCCCACCTCAAATGAAACCCTCGTGCGTGTTGAGCTCTTCTCGAATATCATGCCGAGCGTCTTCCCCTTAAGATGATGATGCTCTATGCCGTGCTTCGTCTCATATTTAAGCTGGTCGGCGAGATTCAGAATCTCGATTATCTCCTCTGTGCTCATATCCAGCATTTTCAGTAAATGTTTCATTTTTGCCTCCTATTTCGCCAATACTTTTTTGAATATCTCAAGACCCCTGTCGATCTCCTCTTTCGTGATTGTCAGCGGCGGGAGAAAGCGAACCAAATCCTTCGCCGTAAGCACCAGAAGCCCCGCTTCGGCGCAGTCGAGCATAATGTCCTTCGCTGTTTTCCCCTTAACCGCTATGCCGAGCATCAGCCCCTTGCCTCTGACAAGAGCTACCTGCGGCAGCTTATCCAGCTCATGGCGGAAATATGCGGCTTTGCCCTCTATCTCACGCAGGAACATCTCATCGTTCACGCGGCGCAGTACCTCGAGCGCGCCGGCGCATGCCACAGGATTTCCGCCGAACGTAGAACCCTGCATACCCGGCTGAAGAATATCCTTCAGCTCCTCACTCACCATGCATACGCCCATCGGCAGACCGTTTGCGATGCCCTTAGCGAGCGTTATGACATCGGGCTTTATCCCATAGCCCTGATAGGCCATGAAACTGCCTGTTCTGCCCACGCCTGTCTGCACCTCGTCAACCATGATGAGAATCATCTTTTCAGCGCAGAGCTTTGCAAGCTTCTGCACGAAGCTCTCCTCCATCGGGATAACCCCGCCCTCGCCTTGCACCATCTCAAGCATGACCGCGCAGACCTCGTCATCAATCTGCGCCTCTACGCTGTCGAGATTGTTCGCCTCGGCATATAGAAAGCCGTCCAGAAGCGGCAGAAAATCTTTGTGGAAGGAATCTTGCCCGGTCGCGGCCAGCGTGGCAAAGCTTCTGCCGTGGAAGGAGTTTTCGAGAGTTATAATCTTATACGCGCCGCGCTTTTCGCCGAACTTGCGCGCAATCTTTATCGCCGTCTCGTTCGCCTCAAGCCCTGAATTGCAAAAGAAGCTCTTCGCCATTCCCGTGGCTTTTGAGAGCGCTTCGGCCAGCGCCGTGTTCTGCTCGTTATAGTAATAGTTCGAGATATGCTGAATCTTCGCAGCCTGCTCTGAAACCGCCTTCACCCAGCCCTCGTCGCTGTAGCCGAGGCAGTTCACGCCGATACCCGAGGTGAAATCAATGTATTCTTTGCCGTCGGCGTCTTTCGCCGTGGCGTTCTTTCCCTCTGACAGTGCCACGGGCACCCTGCCGTATGAATGGATTATATATTCCTCTTCCTGCTTGATTATTTCTTTAGAATTCATTTTCTCCTCCTCAATAAAACATCGTGCCGATGCCTTCGTCTGTAAAAAGCTCAATCAAAATCGAGTGCGGTATGCGCCCGTCAATTATGTGCGCCCTACCCACGCCGCGCCGGACGGCGTCTACGCAGCAGTCTATCTTCGGAATCATCCCCCCGCTGATTATGCCCTCGGTTTTGAGATGAGCCACCTCACTGACGTTCACCACTGGGATTATGCTCTCTTCATCGTTTATGTCCTTCATCAGCCCGCGAATATCCGTCATAAGAATCAGCTTCTTCGCGCCCAGCTCTGCGGCTATCCGCGCGGCGGCAATGTCTGCGTTGATGTTATATATCTCGCCGTCATACCCGCCTGCAACCGTGGATATAATCGGGATATACCCCGCCTTTGCGTTGGAGCGGATGATTTCCGGGTTCACCTCTCTTATCTCGCCTACGAAGCCCAAATCGTCCTTCTCGACGAGCTTATCCGCCATAAGCAGTGCGCCGTCCAAGCCGCAAAGCCCAATCGCCTTGCCGCCCTCACGCTCCACAAGCTGGACAAGCGCCTTGTTCACCTTGCCGGAAAGCACCTGCAAAACGATGTCCATCGTCTCCTCATCGGTGTATCGCATGCCGCCGATAAACTTGCTCTCCTTACCTATTTTATCGAGCATTTCATTTATCTCCGGCCCGCCGCCATGTACAACCACCACATTTATGCCAACAAGCTGCATAAGCACGATGTCACTCATCACTGCATCTTTGAGGTCGTCGTTAATCATCGCGTTTCCGCCGTACTTGATGACGATCGTCTCACCCGCGTATTTTCTTATGTAGGGCAGCGCCTGAACAAGAATGCCCGCCCTCTCTGAATTTGAAATCTGCATTTCACCCTCCGTTAAAAAGCAAAAATAGCCCGCACAAATACCACTATTACCGTCACGATTATTATCGCGCCGAGAGCAACGCCCACCGCCAGCAAGTTCGCTTTCCACCGCGGTATTTTCTTCCTCACAAGCAAGTAGAGAATTACTGAAAAGAGCGTAAAAACCGACACGCCGAGCAGAAGAACAGGCGACAGCGCTATCTCCGGCAAAAGTATAAACAGCACCCAAAACGCCGCGAAGCAGGCCGCGGAAATCCCCGCGGCAATCAGCGCCAAGGCGCCGAGCTTATCCGTTTTCATCTCATGCTTCATCAGCTTCTGTAATCTCCGTTAATCTTTACGTAGTCATACGTCAAATCGCAGCCGTATGCCTCTGCGCTCTCGTCGCCCGAATTGAGACTAACGAGAATGCTTATCTCGTCCGCCGAGAGAACCTCGGCCGCTTTTTCCTCCGAGAACTGAACGCCGAAGCCGCCCCTGCACACCTCAATCTTGCCTTTATCACTCTCAAAGCTCACGTCAATCTTTTCGGGGTTCACCTCTGCACCTGAGTAGCCAATGGCACACAGCACACGCCCCCAGTTTGCGTCTTCGCCGAACATCGCGGCCTTAAAAAGATTAGAGCAAATCACGCCTTTTGCCGTCAACCGCGCGTTTTCAATGGTGTCAGTCCTTTCTGCTTTACACACGAGCAGCTTCGTCGCGCCCTCGCCGTCACGCGCCATCATCCTCGCGAGTTTACGCGTCACTACAATCAAGCCCGACACAAACGCATAGTAATCCGCGTTCTCTTCGGTTATCTCAACGTTGCACGCCTCGCCGTTCGCGAGAATCGCGAAAGTGTCGTTGGTTGAGGTGTCACCGTCCACGCTTATCATATTAAAAGTCTCGTCTGCCGCCGCCTTATTCGCCTTTTTGAGCATTTCAGCGGATATGGCGCAATCAGTTGTAACGAAGCCTAGCATCGTTGCCATGTTCGGCTTTATCATGCCGCTGCCCTTCGTGATGCCGCCGATTCTCACCGGCTTTCCGCCTATCTCGAATTCCACTGCGGCCTCTTTGGCGAAGGTGTCTGTCGTCATAATCGCGGCGCACGCGGAGGCAGAGCCGTCTTCGCTTAGCCCAGCGGCCAGCTCGTCTATCCCGTTTATCATCGGCGAAATATCCAGCGACTGGCCTATAACCCCCGTTGAGGCGACGAGCACATCACTCGCCGGTATATCAAGCTTTTTCGCTGCGAGCTCCGCCATGGCCAGCGCCTTCTCCATGCCGTCTGCATTGCATGCGTTGGCGTTGCCGGAATTCACGATAATCGCCTGTATTTTCCCGTTAGCTATGTTCTCCTGTGAAAGCTTCACAGGCGCGGCTTTAACTAAATTCGTCGTGAACACCGCTGCGGCCGTGCACGGTGTTTTGCTGTAAATCAGCGCGAAATCGGGCTTTTGCTTTTTAAGCCCGCAGTGGATTCCGTTCGCAAGGAACCCTTTCGCGGCTGTCACTCCCCCTGAAATCTCATTCATTTCCTTTTCCTCAATCTCTTATTTTAATTGATGGGCGGCACTGTCAGAAGCCCCATTTCTTCATCAAGGCCCAGGCAGATATTCATGTTCTGCACCGCCTGCCCAGCCGCACCCTTTACCATATTGTCTATGGCGCTTATCGCTATCAGCGTTCCTGTCCTTTCATCAACGGTCACGCCGATGTCACAAAAATTCGTGTATCTCACAGCCTTGACCGTCGGTGTCTTTCCCTCCGGCACAAGCCGGATAAATCTCTCGCCCATGTATGCCTCTGCATAGGCGTTTTTTATGTCGGCCTCTGTCACCCCGTTCTTGAGTCTCGCATAGCATGTCGCGAGAATTCCCCGGTTTATCGGCAGAAGATGCGGCACAAACGTGATTCTCACCTTCTCGCCCGAAAGCGTGCTCAGCGTCTGTTCAATCTCCGGCGTGTGGCGGTGTGAGGCGATTTTATACGCGTAGAAGTTCTCATTCAGCTCAGGGAAATGGTTCGTCTGCGTCGGCTTTCTGCCCGCGCCCGTCACACCCGATTTGCAGTCCGCCACTATGCCCCGAAGCTCAATCAAGCTGTTCTTTATCGCCGGATATAGCGCAAGCGGCACAGCCGTTGTGTAGCATCCCGGGTTCGCGATAAGCTTCTTTCCCGCTATTTCGCTTCGGAAGAATTCCGGCAAACCGTAGACAGCTTTTTCATGCAGATTTTTGTTTGCGTATTCCCCGCCGTACCATTCTATATAATCCTCTTCGTCTTTAAGGCGAAAATCCGCGCCTATGTCAATGAACACCTTGCTTTCTTTACCGCAGATTTCAGCCGTCTCCTGCGAAAGCCCGTGCGGAAGAGCCGCAAAAATCACGTCACTTTTGGCGATGACCTCCTCCTGGCTCGTGAGAACCATATCGCAGAACGTCTTATACATCGGATATATTTCCGAGATTTCCATATCCTTGAAGCTCACTGAGCTTATCGCCGCTATCTCAACCTGCTCATGCCCCAGAAGCAGCCGCAGAAGCTCGGCGCCGGCATAGCCCGTCGCCCCGATTATCCCAACCTTAACCTTGCTCATCCAAACCCTCCAGAATTCTCTTCGCTTCCCGCCGCACATTCTCCGGCGCAGGCCCGCCGAGAGAATTTCTCTCTCTCACGCATCTGTCAAGCGAGATAAAGCCATATATCCTCTCGTCAAAATCAGCGCACACTTTTTTGTATTCGTCCAGCGGCAAATTCTCAAGCGTTGTGTCTTTCTCTATGCACAGCGCCACCAGCTCCCCGGTTATTTTATACGCATCGCGAAACGGAATATTCTTCTCGGCGACGAGATAATCTGCGCAGTCCGTCGCGTTAATGAAGCCCTTTGCCGCCGCTGAGCGCATATTTTCCGTAAGCACCTTCATCGTCTCGACCATCGGGATAAGTGGCGTGAGGCACAGCTTCAAGGTATCTATCGCGTCGAAAACGGCCTCCTTGTCCTCCTGCATATCCTTGTTATATGCCAGCGGCAGGCTCTTCATCATTGCCAAAAGCGCAATCAAATCGCCGTACACTCTGCCGGTTTTACCCCTTATAAGCTCAGCAATATCGGGGTTTTTCTTCTGCGGCATTATGCTTGAGCCGGTGGAGAACGCGTCGTCCAGCTCAATGAATTTGAATTCCCACGAGCACCACAGGATTATCTCCTCGCAAAAGCGCGAAAGGTGCATCATGACAAGCGAAATGTTAAACGCCGCTTCTATGCAAAAATCACGGTCTGATACGCCGTCGAGGCTGTTCATGCTTACCCGTGAAAAGCCCAGCAGCTTCGCGGAAAGCTCTCTGTCTATAGGATAAGTCGTGCCCGCCAGCGCTCCGCTGCCGAGCGGCAGGATGTCAATTCGCTTCAATGAATCGTCAAGGCGCTCCACGTCCCGCAAAAGCATTTCGGCGTACGCAAGTAAATGATGACCGAACGTGATCGGCTGCGCCCGCTGCATATGCGTGTATCCGGGCATTACGGCCTCGGAATAATCTATCGCCTTGCTCGCCAAAACTTTGATGAAAGCTTTGATTTGCCCCTTTATCTCGGCGCACTCTTTCTTCAGCGTCATTCGCAAGTCAAGCGCAACCTGGTCATTCCTGCTGCGCGCGGTGTGAAGCCGCTTTCCCGCATCGCCGATTCTCTCGGTCAGCTCCGCTTCGATAAATGTGTGTATATCCTCCGCGTCAGCGTCGATTTGCAGCTTGCCGGAACCTATATCAGAAAGAATCTCCCGAAGCCCCGCGATTATCTTTTCGCACTCATTTTTCTCGATTATCCCCGTCTCGCCGAGCATCGCCGCGTGTGCCATGCTGCCCTCAATATCCTCTTGATACATGCGGCTGTCAAAGGATATTGACGAGTTGAAATCGTTTGTTTTGGGGTCTGCTTCCTTTTGAAATCTGCCCTTCCAAAGCTTCATTTTTACTCCGTTCTCTTTTTGTAATAAAGATTGATTATCCCGTCTTCAATCGCATAGTTCGTAAGCTCAAGCGGGATTTTAGGTGTATTCCCCATCGGGCTGTCCGGCAGAAACAGCGGTCTCCCTTTGCCTAAAATAACCGGCACAACGCCGATGATATATTCATCTATAGCATCTGCTTTGAGGAAAGCGTCTGCCAGAACACCGCCGCCGAATATATACACATTTTTGCCCGCGGCTTTTTCGCTCTCCGCCGCACCGACTATATCCCCGCCGACGAATTTGATATCCCCCTCGTCGGCCTTCTCCTCGCGCGTGGCCACCCAAACGTCGATTGTGTAGTCCTTGGCGTGGCCCTCTTTATAGCAATTGTTCCCCATGATGACCAAATCAATGTCTTCGAGGAATTTGCCGAAATCAAACTTGAATTCTGTATCCAGTGCGCCGTTGCCCTGTCCCGCAATCCAGTCAAACCCGCCGTTTTCATCTGCAATGAAGCCGTCAAGGCTCATCGCAAGCGTCATAATGATTTTGCCCATATGCTTGCCTCCCCCTACGTTTTTGCTCTTAATTATCAATTATCCATTGTCAATTATCAATTGCCCTTATTGCATTCTCTTTGAAATCTCAATCGCGGCTGTCATGCACTTAGCCGAGACGGATTCTCCTTTAGTGGATAAACCTCTTCTATCCCATTCGGGTGCGTCGAGGTTATCCGCAGACCATAAAAACTGAATGAAATCAACTCCGCGGAAATCCGCCACAGCCTGAAGCGCCGAGCATTCCATCTCAACGCAAATTGCCCCCATGCTCTTGGCCTTTTCCACCTTGGCCGGCGTCTCACGGAAAAAGGCGTCTGTCGTCCATGTTTTGCCGCCGACAAAAGGCAGGCCCAAATCGTTCATCGTATCCTCCGCCAGCTTCACAAGCCTTGGACTGAGCGCAATCTCATCTGCCGCCTCGACGTAGTGAAAAGATGTTCCCTCATCACGAATTGCGGCGGTCGGGACAATCAGATGCCCGTCTGCTATGTCATGCCTGAGCACCCCGCAGCAGCCCAGAAAGACAAAGCTCTCGCAGCCAAAGGCGATAATCTCCTCAAGCTCACCCACAGCGGCGGGTGCGCCGACGCTCGGCATGTAGAAAGCAAACTCGTGCCCGTCCACGTTCACTTTGTAAATCGGCTTCATTCCCGTAACCGAGTTGAAATCCCCGATTATCTCCGCGTTATATTTTTCAACCCATTCGTCCCTTATCTTATACGAGAAAACCGCTATGCACGCTTTCGGCATACCTTCAATTTTCTCTATGACTGACGGCTCTATCACAGCCCTGCCGCCGTCGAATTCGTTAAGTATCACGTTAATCCTCCTTTGTCAACCCTTTCAGCCCTTGAACCTTAATCGGCAGACCGAACAGGTTTATGAAGCCCGCGGAATCGTTTTGATTATACACCTCGTCTTTGTCGAACGTCGCGATTTCCTCATCATACAATGAGTATGGCGAACTCACGCCGGCGTCGATGATGTTACCTTTATACAGCTTGAGCTTCACGTCGCCCGTGACATATTCCTGCGTGGAATCCACAAACTTTGACAGCGCCGTTCTAAGCGGCGTGAACCACTTGCCGTCATAGACGAGCTCGGCGAACTTCAGCGCGATTTGCTCCTTATAGTGCAGTGTGTCTCTGTCAAGGCACAGCTCCTCAAGCTTTGAGTGAGCATGATAGAGAATCTCCCCGCCCGGCGTTTCATACACGCCCCTTGATTTCATTCCCACAAGGCGGTTTTCGATTATATCCGCGATGCCGATACCGTTCTCGCCACCCAGCTTGTTGAGCGCCTCTACCATCTCCGCGCCCGAAAGCGCTTTGCCGTCAAGCTTCGTCGGTGTTCCCTTCTCAAAGCTCAGCGTTATATACGTCGGCTTGTCAGGCGCGTTTTCCGGCGAAACGCCGAGCTCAAGGAAACCCTCTTTTCCATATTGCGGCTCATTATCCGGATTCTCCAAATCCAGCCCCTCGTGGCTCAAATGCCAGAGGTTTTTATCCTTAGAATAGTTCGTCTCACGGTTGATTTTCAGCGGAATATTATGCGCCTCGGCATAATCTATCTCCTCGTCTCTTGACTTTATATCCCATGTTCTCCACGGCGCAATAATCGTCATCTCCGGCGCGAAGGCCTTGATGGTCAGCTCGAAGCGCACCTGGTCATTTCCCTTGCCCGTGCAGCCGTGGCAGATTGCGTCGGCTCCCTCTTTCTTGGCTATCTCAACTATGCGCTTTGCGATGACAGGTCTCGCAAACGATGTGCCGAGCAGATACTTTCCCTCATAAACCGCGCCGGCTTTCATCGTGGGGTATACGAAATCCTGAATGAATTCCTCTTTCAAATCCTCTATATAGAGCTTTGAAGCACCCGTGGCGATTGCCTTTTCCTCAAGGCCGTCAAGCTCTGTGCCCTGCCCGACGTCGCCTGAAACGGCAATGACCTCGCAGTTATTATAATTCTCCTTGAGCCACGGGATAATAATTGATGTATCCAGCCCGCCGGAATATGCCAAAACTACTTTTTTAATCTCTTTCATGATTCTCTCCTCTTACTCTCTTTTTTATTCAATAATATATATTATACATAATTATGCATAAATTGCAAGCCTTTTTGAATAA
>DBCZ01000067.1 GCA_002293315.1 Ruminococcaceae bacterium UBA945 | reverse complement strand
AAAGCTTCGCGCGCGGCGGGATTTACCTCGCCGAGGCCTTCGGGCTAAAGGGCGAGCTTTTCTTCGGCAGCGAGAGCGGGGATATTGCCGGACTGACAGAAGTTGCCGGTATCCTGCTATCCGAGGAATTTCGCTGTAAGCTCGCCGAAGAATTGGCGGTAAGCAAGAGAACCTTTGCAAAAACGCGCGAAAAGGTCGTCACTGATATGGTTGGGAGAAAGTACGGCGCTTTGCTTGCTTCGCCGAATAATATTTTGGGCATTGAATATATCAAGGCGATTATGAGCTTGAAATCGGGTATAATTCCCCGCACAATAAATCGCATTGGCGCGGGGCATGACAGGGCGGCGGAGCTCGGCGAAATTATGTCTGCAGGAGAGCTGAGGGAGATAATAAAGACAGGCGGAGATATTTCAGATAAGCTTCCTGCCGAAAGCGCCGAGGTCTATGCGCATGCACTCAAAGATGGCGAGGCGCCGGTGCTGATTGAAAGCCTTGAGAAGGCGATTCTCTATAAGCTCAGGACAATGACCGCGCAGGATTTCGCCGCCTTGCCCGATATAAGCGAGGGCTTGGAAAGCCGGCTCTGTGCCGCCGCAAGGAAGGCGGCATCACTTTACGAGCTTTATTCTCTGTGCAAAACAAAGAGGTATACTCTTGCACGCATCAGGCGGCTGGTGCTCTGCGCTTTTCTCGGCGTGACGGCAAAGCTGCCGGAGAACCCGCCATATGTAAGAATTCTGGGCATGGATAAGACCGGCGAGGAGATAATCAGGAAAGCGGAGTTCAAGCTGCCGCTGCTCGTTAAGGCCAAGGATTACGCGGCATTCGGCGATAGCGTCAGGGAGGTTTTCGAGCTGGAGGCAAGAGCAGATGATGTTTACGCGCTGATGATGCCGAAGCCGCAGGAGTGCGGGCTTGATTATACAAAGAAGGTTGTTAAGTACGACTGATGTGAGCGTAAGCAATAAATCGGACTAAGCTTGGGTTTGCGCGCAAAAAGGCAGATAATTATAGTAATGGTAATAAATAGTTGACATAATACAATTTACATAAGTTTTACTATATTGTCATAAAATCAGCAAAGCTCTTAACTTAATAATCAATTTGTATTGTTAAATATTACATAATCTAGTTTTCATAAAACACTAATAGATAACATAAAAAAAGAGAGGTCACCCTCTCTTTTAATTACATCTTTGCTGTCAATTTTCAATTGCGCTTTCTGTCCAATTGTTTTTATCCTCGATTTTGCCCCATTGTATGCCCGTGAGTTCATCATAGATATACTGTGTGATTTCACCGATTTCGCCGCCGTTGAGCGTTATCTTCTCACCCTTATAATTGAGCTCGCCCATCGGCGAAATGACTGCCGCCGTGCCGCTTCCGAAGGCTTCCTTCAGGCGGCCGTTTTTGTGCGCCTCGCAGATTTCATCAATTGAAAGGCGTCGCTCAACCACCTTATGCCCCTTCTGGCGGAGAAGCTCAATTGTTGACATGCGCGTGATGCCCGAAAGGATTGAGCCCTGAAGCTCCGGCGTGACAATCTCATCGTCGAAAACGAAGAAAACGTTCATTGCGCCTACTTCCTCAACATATTTATGCTCAATCGCGTCCAGCCAGAGAACCTGAGAGTAACCTTTCTCCCCCGCCTCCTGCTGCGCCTTCAGCGATATGGCATAATTTGCGGCGGCCTTGACGAAGCCTGTTCCGCCCCTTACCGCGCGGACATAGTTTTCTTCAACGTAGATTTTAACCGGATTAAGCCCGCTTGCGTAATACGCGCCGACGGGGCTGAGGATTATCATGAAAATCACGTGGTCTGACGGGTGAACGCCCACCTGCTTATCCACGCCGAAAACGAACGGGCGAATATAGAGCGAGGTGCCGTCTGAATGCGGAATCCAGTCTTGGTCAATTTCTATCAGCTTCTTGAGACAATGCAGGGCGAAATCCGGCTCAACCGTCGGCAGACACATTCTCTCGCAGGAGATATTCATGCGCTCAAAGTTCTTCTCCGGGCGGAACAGGCGGATTTTGCCGTCCACTCCCCTATATGCCTTCAGGCCCTCGAAAATTGACTGCCCGTAATGCAGGCACACCGAAGCCGGGTCCATTTCAAGCGGCGCGTAAGGCACGATTCTCGCGTCATGCCAGCCCTTTTCGCCTGTGTAATCTATAAGGAACATATGGTCCGTGAAAATTCTGCCGAAGCCCAGCTTGCTTTCATCGGCGGGCTTTTGTTTTGGGTTCTTCGTGAGCTCTATTTTCAAATTCTGCATTTTTGTTCCCCTTTCATTTCATCTGAATTAGATTTTGACGATAATTATAGCATATCGTAAGAATTCATGCAAGTTTCATTTTCGATAATTGCATTTTACTCTTCTGTGTCTTCTTTATTCCCTTCGGCTTTTCTTTTATGAGAAAGCTTTTTCATTATCTCCTTAAGTGACTTGTCGTCTGAAACAGTGGCCTTGAAGCCCTCTCCGCTTATCTCGCCGGCATCGCCGACAATGACGAACGCGTCTCTGTCCACCTCTCTGATAATCTTGTTGATTCGATAGACCTCGAACCGCCTGACCGCGCAGAGAAGCACCTCTCCCTCGCGCTTTGTGTAGCCGCCTCTCGAGGCGAAATAAGTCACGCCGCGGTTCATCTCCTCCATTATCCTCTCTCCGATTTCCTCGACCTTTTGCGACATCACGAAGAACATCTTCCCTGTGCCGCTGTCTGCGCCGTAGAGAATTGTGTCAATTATATTTGTGCTGACGAAGATGACTATGCAGGCATACAGCGCGTTCTCTATACTGCCATAGACAAAGGCGGAGACGAGGACTATCGCGCCGTCCAGCACCATCATGAGCTTGCCCATGGGAATATGGCGAAAGCGCTTCGTGAGCAGGCGGGCGGTCATATCCGTGCCGCCGGTCGTCGCGCCGCGCAGGAACGTGAGCGATAGCCCCACGCCCTCAATGACGCCGGCAAGAATCGCAACTATCATCATGTCGCCCTTATACGGCGTGATGAACAGCGAGAATAAATCTATAAAGAAAGAAGACAGCACAATTGCCGCCAGGGTTTTCGTGACGAATTTATAGCCTATGTCCAGAACCGCCCATATTACAATCGGAATATTCAGAATAAACGCAAAAAGACCTATCGGCAGGCCGAAAGCGTAGTTTATCATTGTGGAAATACCCGTCACTCCGCCCGGCGCTATTCTGTTCGGGGCTGTCAGCATGTTCACGCCGACGGCATAGATGACTGCCCCGGCAATCATAAAAAGCGCGTCGAGGCTATATTCCTTCACGCGTTCCGATGTAATTTTACGCATATTCCCTCCTTTTACTCCGCCGAAGCCTTTATCAATGAAAAAAGCTCTCTTAATCTATCGGTTTCGCCCGCGAGATACAGGTAGCCGAACAGCGCTTCAAGCGCCGTGGCCGCATGATAATCCGCGATGTTCGCGCTCTTGGGTATCTTCGATACATGCGCGTTTCTGCCGCGCTTTATGATTTCGTTCTCTTTTTCGGAGAGCGCAGGCATAACGGTTTCCCTAAGGGCTTTTGCCTGTGCCTCGGCTTTCACCATTTTGACGGCGCGCTGGTGCAGCTTACCCACAGGGCAATTGCCCTGCCCAGCCAAATGCTCGCGCACGAAAAGCTCATATACGCCGTCGCCCACGAACGCGAGCGCCAATGGGTTCAGCTCGTTCAGCTTTATATCCTGATTCAGGAAATTCTTCATCCCTTCTCCTTATTCCACGAAATCAAACTCAATGTCGTATATATCAACCGTATCACCCTCCTGAACACCGGCCTCCTTAAGCGCCTCTATCACGCCGGAATTGATGAGGACGTTCTGGAAATAGTTCACTGAATCGTAATCATCAAAATTTATACCGCCGAGCACCTTCAGAAGCCACTCTGCCTTGACGAAATAGACGCCGTCGTTCTCTTCAATCTCCACCTTGCCCCTGCCGATCTCTGCGACGGGAACAAGCGGGGCGGCTTCGGGCTCGTATTGCTTTATCGGCGGCAGCTTTGAAAGCTCCTCGAGTACCGTGTTGAGCAAATCGTCCACGCCATGGCGAATGGCCGCCATAACCGGGAAAAATTTGTAGCCCTCACTTTCCACATGGCTTTTGAAATCGGCAATCTGCTCATCCGTTGCCAAATCGCACTTGTTGCCCGCGACGAGCATCGGGCGCTCCGCGATTTCCGAATTGAACTTCTTCAGCTCGTTATTTATGATTTCAAAATCCTCCTTCGGGTCTCTGCCCTCACTGCCCGAGACATCTACAATGTGAACCAGCAATCGGCAGCGCTCCACATGTCGCAGGAATTGATGACCGAGGCCGGCACCCTCCCATGCGCCCTCAATGAGGCCGGGAATATCCGCCATGACGAANNCTCCACCCCATCCAAGATGATGCTCTCCTCGATAACATCCCTCGTAGTGCCGGCAATATCGGAGACCATTGCCCTGTCTTCACCCAGCAGTGCATTCAAAAGCGTGGATTTGCCGACATTCGGGAAACCGACAAGCCCTACGTCCGCCAAGAGCTTCAGCTCCAGCTGCACATCAAGCTCCTCACCCGGAGTGCCGGGCTTCGCAAAGCGCGGCGTCTGGCGCGTGGGCGTAGCGAAATGGACGTTCCCCCAGCCGCCTCTGCCTCCCTTGGCGATGACCTTCTCCTCGTCATCGGACATATCCGCGAGGATTCTGCCCGATTCCGCGTCTTTGATAAGCGTACCCCTCGGCACGGATATGGTAAGCGGCGGAGCGCTTTTCCCGAAGCACTTCTTGCCTCTGCCGTTCTCGCCGTTCTGCGCGGCATATTTGCGCTTATAGCGGAAATCCGCAAGCGTTGAGAGATTCGTGTCAACCTTGAAAACGATGTCTCCGCCCTTGCCGCCGTCTCCGCCGTCAGGCCCGCCCGAGGCTATGTATTTCTCGCGGCGAAACGCGACGGCTCCGTCGCCGCCGTTACCCGCCTTAATCTTTATCCTTGCTACATCAATAAACATTTGCCTCTCCTATGCAAAAAATAACTCCTTCAGAAGCCCGAAGGAGTTAAACTACTCTATTGCGGGCGATATGCTCGTCCGTTTGGAGTCTTTTAATCAAAAGAGCTTACTGCTCCAGTGAATAAACGCTTACCTTTTTGCGATCCGCACCCATGCGTTCAAACTTCACCTTGCCGTCAACGAGGGCAAACAGTGAATCGTCAGAACCGCGGCCTACGTTCGTGCCCGGATGGATTCTTGTGCCACGCTGCTTGACAAGGATATTGCCCGCAAGCACAAACTGACCGTCTGTTCTCTTAACGCCGAGCCTTTTAGATTCAGAATCGCGGCCGTTCTTCGTTGAGCCGCCGCCCTTCTTATGAGCGAAAAGCTGAATGTTAATCTTAAGCATATTATACCTCCACATATTCTACGCGAATATTATCTTTATATTGTTCTTCCAAACCCAGCAGATGGATTTTTAAGCCTTCTAACACATCATGACACACTTTTACGTCTCTGCGCTCAAGCTTCAAAAGCATATCCTCCTCGGCTCTCAACGTGAGCGGCGTAACGTTCAACACCTCGGTAACCGTATTGACAGCCATATATGCCGCGCTTGAAACCGCCGCGCATATTATGTCTTCGCCAATCTCAGCAAAACCTGAGTGACCGGAAATCGAAAAGCCTGTGAGCTCGCCGTCTGCCGTGATGAGAAAATCAAACTGAATCATTTTAAGCGCTTACTGTTTCAATTTGAAC
Organism: Ruminococcaceae bacterium UBA945; assembly: GCA_002293315.1. GTDB lineage: Bacteria > Bacillota > Clostridia > Oscillospirales > Acutalibacteraceae > Scatolibacter. The sequence goes on along the minus strand of DBCZ01000067.1, from coordinate 2,808 downwards.
CTTGGTGTAGGGCTGTCTGTGTCCCATTTTACGCTGTGAGTTTTTCTTGGGCTTATAGGTGAAAACCATGATTTTCTTGCCCTTACCGTTCTTGACTACCTTACCGCTGACCTTCGCGCCCTTAACATACGGCGTTCCGACAGTAATAGAGCCTTTGTCGTCTGTAATTGCGACGACGTCAAAATTTACTGTTTTACCTTCTTCGGCCTCAAGCTTCTCGATGAAAATGACATCGTCCTTTTGCACCTTATACTGCTTGCCACCTGTTTCAATGACTGCAAACATTCCTTTTGCCTGCCTTTTCTTTAGTCTCGCTATCCTTAGGTGAGGCCGAACTGATGCCCGCCCTGCTTATAACCCATAATAAGCGGCTTTACAATATTAGCACAAGGTGCGGGGGAAGTCAAGGATTTTCGAAAGAGGTGAACGATGTGATTTCAGAATAAATCGCTATGGCTGCCTGTGCGAATCAATTTCAGTATCAGTGCGCCGTCTGTAATCTGATAAATCAGCAGCCAATCAGGCTGAATATGGCATTCTCTCATGTTAATGTAGTTTCTCGAATTTTTAAGTGCATGGTCTTGATATATCTGCGGCAGAGGCCTCTCTTCGCATAACAGAAGAATTACCTCTTCCAGTTTCTTTGGGTTACAGCCTCGTTTGACTGCCAGTTTATAGTCTTTTTTGAATTGACCTGTAAACTCCGGCTTAAGCATCAAGTGCCTCCATCAATTCAGACACCGAATCAAACGGACCGTAGGTATCCTCACCTTTTTCTGCCGACTCCATAGCCTTATATGTAATCTCATTTGGCTCATCAATTCTCACATCAAAAGGAAGCCCTTTACATCTGAGCGCCTGCCTGTAAAAAATCCCCGTCGCTGTGCTGAGGTCCAAGCCCAAATCCTTGAACAGCGCCGCTGCTTGCTTTTTCAGCTCAGGCTCCATTCTGATTGTAAGGTTCTGTTTATTCTCCATGCTATAAACGCTCCTCTCTATAGTCTACCACATATTATATGCTTCTTTCATTTGAATTGCAAGTGCATTGCACATAATTCCCGCTCGTTTCGAATACCATTAATCATCACTTGGCTTTTCTCGTCGCTTTGCTCTTCACGAGCAGCAGCTTGACCTCATCATTGCTTTCGACGGCTCGCATAACGTCTCTGCGCGTCAAAAGACGGGCAGCGAAGGTTGCGAACGCCGTGCCGCACATCATCGCAAAAACGGGTATTCTCATCCATTTAGGGTTCTTCCCTCTTTTACGCTTTTTCATTTTTCATCATACTCCTGTTCGCAGTAGTTGCACCTATATCGGTGATTTTCAACATCGTGAAGAATAAAGATGTGGTCGGCGGTTGTTTCGATGCTTGTGATGCATCTAGGGTTCTTACATTTTATCACATTTACAAGCCTTGGCGGAAGTAAAAGCTTCTTTTTCTCTTCAATCTCGCCGTTTTTGATGATGCAAACCGTCGCCTTATCGTCGATGAAGCCGAGGACGTCGAAATCAATATCTGTTATGCTGTCAATCTTGATTATATCCTTCTTGCCATATTTATTGCTCTTGGCGTTCTTGATAATCGCTACGCCGGAATCGAGCTTGCCGAGCTCAAGAAACTCGTAAATCTGCATGCCGTTGCCGGCTGTGATATGGTCGATGACGATTCCGTTTTCGATTCTGCCTACATTAAGCATGTTTTTCCTCCAGTATCCCGTTCTCTATGCCCAGCAGCGCCAATATCAGCGCCATTCTGATATAAACACCGTTCTGCGCCTGCTTGAAATACATCGCGCGCGAGTCGCCGTCAATCTCAACCGCGATTTCGTTCACCCTCGGCAGAGGATGCATTATAGCCAAAGCTTCCTTTGCGGTTTTTAGCTTATCAAGCGTGAGAATATATGAATCCTTCAGGCGCACATAATCCGCTTCATTGAAGAAGCGCTCCTTTTGCACGCGCGTCATGTAGAGAATATCAAGCTCCGGCATGACATCCTCCATATCATTTACTTCCTTGTATTCGCAGCCGGACGTTCTGACGATTTCGTCTATTATGTAATCCGGCACTTTCAGTTCTTCGGGTGAGATGAAATAGAATTTTATGCCCTCATATCGCACGAGTGATTTTATCAGCGAATGAACCGTGCGCCCGAATTTGAGGTCGCCGCACAGCCCGATGGTGAGGTTATCGAAGCCGCCTTTGCATTTTTTTATCGTGAGCAAATCCGTCAGCGTCTGCGTCGGGTGCTGATGCCCTCCGTCACCGGCGTTTATCACGGGAATTGATGAAATGTTCGCCGCAACGGCGGGCGCGCCCTCCTTGAAGTGCCGCATGGCAGCGATATCGGCATAGCAGGAGATCATGCGTATAGTATCCGCAACGCTCTCCCCCTTGGCGGCGGAGCTGCTGTCGGCAGACGCCACGCCGATTACGCCGCCGCCGAGGCGCATCATCGCGGATTCAAAGCTCAGGCGGGTTCTTGTGCTCGGCTCGTAAAAGAGCGTCGCGAGAATTTTGCCCTCACACTTTTTGGAATAGGCCTGCATGTTCGCCGAAATATCCTCCGCCAGATTCAGAAGCCGCTCTGTCTCCTGTGTCGAAAAATCGGCTTGGTCTATGAGATGTCTCATTTTCTCCTCCGTGTTTTGCATATGCCAAAGCCTCTTCGATTAAATCAAAGAGGCTCTATATCGTTATTCCTCCGGCTCCCACTGAGACATATCCCAGTTGTGCCAGACGCTCTGGACATCGTCACTGTCCTCAAGCATGTCAACCATTTTCTGCATTTTTTTATTTACATCGGGGT
>DBCZ01000009.1:21141-28682 GCA_002293315.1 Ruminococcaceae bacterium UBA945 | reverse complement strand
CAGCGACGCACGAAGTGAGCTCAGCGACGCACGAAGTGAGCTCAGCGACGCACGAAGTGCATAGTCAAGGACAAAACACCCGCCCATCACTAACGCTGTAAGTGATGGGCACCCTCTTTATAAAAGAGGGCAGGGTCAGCACATAATCACGCAGGCTTAGAGCAGTTTTGAGAAAAACGTGCGTAAGAAGATGAATTTGGAGGAAATATACTGCCTGTCTCTCTGCCACAGGAATTTCGAAGCATGTGATGAATGACGTATAAAATGTGCATACAGTTAAGAGGTTTGCCAAGCAGCGGGCAAAGTGCTATAATTGTGTTACATTATTTTAGCTTAAAAGGAGATGATGGTTCCTTAATGGACGGTCACAGTATAGCGCTTCTTGTTGTTTTAATTGCGCTAATAGTTTTTTCGGCGTTCTTTTCAGCCGCCGAAGTTGCTTTTTCGGTATTTAGCCGCGCGCGGATGAGCATTCTTTCTCAAATGAACAAACGCGCAAAGCTTGTGGCGGAGCTTGATGAAAAGCTGGAAAAGCTTCTTTCAGCGGCGCTCATCGGTAAAACTATCCTGAACGTGGTCTCAGTTGCGATTGCCACCTACTTATTCACAAGCGTTTTCCAAAACATCGGCATAATTCTCGCGGCGGCGGTGATGGCGCTGGTCATTCTCGCTTTCGGCGAAGTGGTGCCGAAGAATCTTGTAAGGCAGGCGCCGGATAGTTTTGCATTGTTCTCCGCTAAAGCGATGAAATTCTTCCTGGCTCTCTTCAGACCGTTAGTTTTCCTGTATTCCAAGCTCGCTCACTTTATGAGGAAATTCGTGAAATTGCGCGATACGCATATTGTAAACGACGAAGAGCTTCTGAAAATAGTTGAAGAGGCCGAACAGGACGGCGGCATTGACCGCGGCGAGGGCGAGCTGATTCGGAACATCATCGAGTTTGACGACATCGCCGCAATAGACATCATGACGCCGCGCGTGGACGTGATTGCTGTGGATAAAAATACCGATAATCAAGCGGTGGCTGATTTATTCAGCGAGACGGGCTATTCAAGGCTGCCCGTATATGATGAGACGATTGACGATATTCTCGGCTTGGTGCATGAGAAGAACTTCTATGCGAATGTCTGGGGAACAGATAAAACCATAAAGGATATAATCCGCCCGACGGAATTTATCCCGCCGTCAATGAAGATTTCGGCGCTTCTCAAGCTTTTGCAGCGAAACAAGGTGCATCTGGCCGTGATCGTAGATGAATTCGGCGGCACAGAAGGTATCATCACGCTGGAAGACATACTTGAGGAGCTGGTCGGCGAGATATGGGACGAGCATGACGAGATAGAAAAAGACAGCTTCAAGCGCGTTGGGCTTAACACCTTCTGCGTTTACAGCACCGCCGAGCTTGACGATTTCTTCGAGTTCTTCAATATCCGCGCGGAGACAGACTCCTCCACCATCAACGGCTGGATTTCCGAGATGCTCGATAAAGTCCCGCAGGTGGGCGATAATTTCACGTTCCTCGAGCTTTTGAATATACGCGTAATCGCCGTGGAGAACAACCGCGTGGTTGAACTGCAGGTCACCGGCGAGCGCATTCCGGATTCCGCGTATGACGCGGAAAAAGATGCATAATAAAGAAAATCTCCCGATAAGGGAGATTTTTTATCTGCGCTTTTTCGTAATCCAAAAGTAAAGCCCGTAAAAGATGAGGCAGAGAGATATGATAATCGCCGAGACGCTTGCGGCTGTTGAGAGCGTGTTTCGCCCCAGCGGACCGGCCACCATACCGATTATCACAGCGACTGAATCCAGAAAAAGCAGCACACGGAACATATTCTTCTCGGTTAACGTCATATTCTCACCTCCGTTAAAATAATTATAGCTTAAATACATCGCTAATTCAAGAGGTGAATGGCAATGCCGCATCTCTTTTCACGTTGAAAAATGCGCCTTTATAAAGCTCGTTTGCGAGGCCGCAAAAGCCCTCAAGCGTTATTTTCTCTGCGCGGATATTTTCCGCCATGCCGAGCCTTTTGAGTGCCGCTTCGATTTCCGCCTTGGGTATTTGCGTCATCGAGGAAATGGAGTTCGCCGCAGTTTTTCTGCGCTGTGAGAAGGCGGCGCGGGCAAGCTTGAACAAAAAGCCCTCGTTTTTCACCTCAAACGGCGGAGCCGCCCGCATATTCAGGCGGATTACCGCTGAATCTATATTCGGCGCGGGCATAAAGGAATTCCTGCTGACCTGAAAGAGAATTTCCGGCTCGCTGTGATAATGCACGCTCACGCTCACAGCTCCGCACTCACGTTCACCGGGTGATGCGCAAAGGCGCACCGCGGCCTCCTTCTGCACCATGACGGTGATTGATTTAATCGGCAAGGCGCTCTCAACGAGGCCCATGACCACGGGAGACGTGATATAGTACGGCAGATTTGCGCAAACGATGAAAGCGCCGGAGAACTCACGCTCAGCAAGCTCCGAAAGATTCAGCTTTAGTATATCGCCGTTGATGATTTTGACGTTATCGAATTCGGCGAGAGTTTCGCTTAGCACCGGCAGCAGTCTGTCATCCAGCTCAACAGCGAGCACCTTAGGGCTGACTTTCGCGAGCTCGGCTGTCAGCACGCCTATGCCCGGGCCGATTTCAAGCACGGGAAGCTTCTCTGCGCCCGAGGCCGCCGCCATTTTCGGACATACGCTTGAATCTATGAGGAAATTCTGCCCCATTGACTTCGAGAAGCGAAAGCCGTGGCGCGTAAGGATTTCTTTTATTTCAGACGGGCTTGAAAGCTTTTTCATGGCTTATCCTTCGTCTCATAAAGCGTTATCGTGCCGTTTTGAAAAGCTATCGGATACATCGCGGCGATTTCATTTTCCTTCATTTTATAGGCATCGCGTTCAAACGGGCTGACCATTATATAATCGACGCTTCGTTTGGCGATTATCTCCTCTTCTTTCATTGGGTTCTCATAGAATTTGCGTATGTCTTCCTCGGCTTCGTAGAAGTCAAGCCCATGGAAGAAAAGATAAGACGACGAGCCGCAAACGATGTTGCGCCCGGAGAGAGAAGCAATTTCATTATTGTGGCGGGTACTCGTCATAACAGTGCTGTCTGGCGGTGTGGTTTCAACAAAAGCGACCGCCTCTGTGGCGTCAGTGCCGAAAATTTCATAAGATGAAACCACCTCCCTCCACATCGTAAGGATTGCTGAGATGGAGATGGCGAAGGCAAAAGCAGCATAAATCACTGCGCGCACGCCTTTGAGGCGAATTCTGCCGACTGTGTTCACGAGGAAATCCGCTGCCATGCAGCACAGCAGCATAAATGCCGGATAGAGCAGCTTATTGTTATCATAGTTGTTTGGCTGAAACTGGATGAACTCGGCGATGAACCACGCCAAAAACGCGGGCATGACCTTGAGGAAATTCTCCCGCTTTGCGAAGAACACGCCCAAAAGCGCCAGAAGCGCAGTGACGCCGATATTCTTGACGTAGAACATAACGAAGCTGTCAGCTTCATTCGCCCAGTTGAAATAGAAGCGGAGAAAATCCTCTGACTGTGAGAAAGTCCAGATGAAGAGCTGCGGCAGTGCAAAAACGCAAACTATGATGAGGAAAACTCCCCATGTTTTGAAAAGCCGCATGAAGCCCTCGCGTTTTATCGTAAGGGCCGCGCAGAATATCATCGCGAGAAGCGCAAGCGCCGCCCCGGCAACGCCGACGTAAAAAATTAAGGCTGATTCCCGCATGCCGAGCGCGAAGATGAAGTATGCCCCTCCCCCAACGGCAAGCAGCATTATCCCGACGAAGAGCTTCAGAATATTTACGATATTGCCGGAGTTTTTGAGCTTTCTAATCGTGCCGGCTATGACGAGCATGACGGAATACATCGCGATAAACAGGAAGGAATGCGTGTGAATCATGGGGAGCCAGCCTGTGAGAAAAGCGGCGGGAATGAAGTATCCGCTTCGCTCTTCAAAGACGGCCTTTTGCAGGAGATACAGCACCGGAATCAGCACCGCCCAGCCGAAAAGAGTGGCGCGCTGAGGCAGCATCATGTCCACAATTACGTTCACCCAGCGCACGTTCTCCTGCACATAATTCGTTGGGGTTTGGTAGAATTCGTTGAGGATTTGCGCGAGACCTCCGTCGCCAAGAAAATAGAGCACGCCGAGCCCGCCGCAGAAGAAGAACATCACGAACGCAAAAGAGGATTTGAGCTTATCTTTCAACCAATTATACGCGAAAATATAGAAACCGAAAAGAATTTGCCCCGCGGCGAAAATCATCGGCAGAGTATAGGCAAATTTGAGCGGCGCACCGAAAATATAGAGGCTTGAGGAAATGCTGTCCGCGAGGAAGGGATAAGAGAGCTGTGCCTCCGGCAGAATAGAATAATGCGGTGGGAAAGCGCCCTGACGCGCTATGCTCGTGATGAAGCTCAGGTGCATGCTCATGTCGCCAAATGTACCCTGGCTTGAAAAAACCTTGCCCTCGGTGATTNNAAGGAATGTGTAGAAGCCCAGCACGGCGATTATAACGATAACAAACTGGTGATTTGCTGCGGTTCTCCAGAGCTTGGCAAGGCTCGGCAGCTCCCCCCATCTGCGCAGCTTGGTTATCGCAAAAATTGCTATCGCGGCGGCTGCAGCACCCGCGGCGATATGCGCCGGCAAGCTGAATCCCAGCGGAAAGGCGAAGATTACGGGCAGCCACTGAAGCAAAACGCTGCCGAACACGCTGCCGAGCAGAAACCTGACCGCAATATTCTCGCGCTTGAAGATAAGAAATGAGAGGAGTATGCCTGCGACTTGAAAAAGCAGGAAATACAAAAGTGCAAAAGCCTCCCCCCGAATGCTGCCGTACATACTCTACCCCCCTTTTATCAAAGCTATTTACCTATATAATCGAGATACTGATAGACGGCTTTTGCCATGCCGTTATTCTCGCAAGTGTCTGTGATGTATTTCGCGTGCGCCTTCACCTCATCCTTTGCGTTGCCCATCGCGACGGAATAGCCCGCGAGCTTAAGCATCGGCACATCGTTTTCGTTATCGCCGACAGCCATCACGTTCTCCCATGCTATGCCGAGAAGCTCGCACAAAGCACGGAGGGCGTCGCCCTTGTTGGCCTTATCGCTGTTGATTTCGAGGTTCCCGGGCAGTGATGACGTAAGGAATACCCCGCCGAGCACCGAAAGCCGCCTGTAGACCTCGGCGTAAATCTGCGGGCTTATATATGGTATGTTAATTTTCGCCGGCGCAAAGCTTTTTTCCTTGAGAAAGCTCATTCCGTCTTTTATGAAGATGTAATTCTTGCGCGTAAAGATGATTCTGTCATCGGGAATTCCGAATTTTTCCGGGTTCTCGGCGTTTTCGCGCAGGGTGTATGCCTCGCCGTTATCGTAGTATTCGACATACAAATGATAATCATTCAGCACCTCTTGAATCTCAATGGCTTTTTCGTTTGCGAGCGGTTGGCGGTAAATCTCCTTATCGGGAACGCTGTCATAGAGTGCCGCGCCGTTTGAGGAAATAGCGTAGCGCACAGAGGGAATGCCCAGTATCTCCTGCGGAATGAAGGTGCGCAGTCTGCCCGTGGCGGGCACGGTGACGACACCCTGCTTCGCGGCGGCAAGGATAGCTTTCTTGTTCTCCTCCGAGAAGGTGGTCGGATTCAAAAGCGCGGTGCCGTCTAAATCGAACGCGATGAGATTCATATTCCCTCCGATTTAATATGTAATAGCAAAACTAACAGGTTATATCTTAGCATATTTCTGCCGCAATATAAAGGTGCGTTAAAGATTTTAGTTGCATGAAGCGATGAAGCATGGTAAAATTTATGAAACGCTTATGAAGCGTTTATAAATTACTTTACAACGATTATGGAGGGGAACTATGCAAAGTAAAACAAAAATCACGGTGCGCAACCTTGTATTGCTCGGGATACTCTCGGCGATTGTCATCCTGCTGCAAATGCTGGGCGCAGTTATAAGATTCGGGCCGTTTTCGATCTCACTTGTGCTTATGCCGATTGTTATCGGTGCGGCGCTTATCGGAACTTATGCCGGGATATGGCTGGGCATCGTCTTCGGGGCTGTTGTGCTTTTATCGGGAGACGCCGCCGCATTCCTCGCGATTAACCCTGCCGCCTCGGTGCTTATAGTAATGCTTAGAGGTATTCTCGCCGGGCTTGTTTCGGGATTAGCGTATAAGCTGCTTTCGGCAAAAAGCAAAACTGTGGCCGCAGTCGTCGCGGGAGCGGCCTGCCCGATAATCAACACTGGCGTTTTCGTTGCGGGCATGTATATTTTCTTCCTGCCGACCATTCAGGAATGGGGTGTTGCAGCTGGTTTTGCGGACGCCACGGCATATCTTTTCCTCGGCATGGCGGGCTTCAATTTCCTGTTTGAACTCGGCTTGAATTTGATTCTCAGCCCGGTGATAATACGTCTGATTCAGTACGGCCAGAGAAGGGCAATTGACAATTGATAATGGACAATTGACAATTAAGGACAGGGGCGTAAGGGCAATTGACAATAAGCCGTTGGCCAGCGGCGTAGCGACATGCAATGCGCATAATGGACAATGAATAGTTAAGGGCATATGATTTTGGAAGACGCTTCCATATCATATGCCCTTGTTCTTAACTATCAACTCTCCATTATCAATTATCCATTGTCCTTAATGAGCTGCTTGCCGGCTACGCCGATGATAATCGCGCCGATGACGGCGGTGATGATTATCTCCGGCAGCATATATGTGCCGTTGTAGACCGTGGAGTAAGCCAGCGCGAAGAGGTCGCCGTCAAGATTCGCCATTGCCCATTCTCCGAACGGCGCACCCTCCTGGGAGAACCACCACTCGGCATACTCGCCCCAGAAGATGAAGCCCGCAAGAATATGCGAAATGTAGCGAAGAAAGCCCGCCACAACTGCTCCGACGGTGAAGCCGACGGTGCGGTTTTTTATTTTGTTCCTGAAAAGCCCCGCAAAGCCGAGCATCGTGAACGCGATGATATAATCGAACGCGACGACGCCTATCACCGAGCCGATGGTCAGCCCCTTGACTGCGTCTGCGCCCACGACGAACTGAATCACCGCATAGACAAGCCCCGCCGAAAGCCCCCATTTTATGCCGCATTTATATGAATACAGCATAATGGGCAGCATTGAGCAAAGCGTTATCGAGCCGCCGTAAGGCAAATCGAATACTTTGATGAACGAAAGCACGGTGGCGAGCGCGATAAGCACCCCGCCGAGGACGAGATTCTGTGTTCTTTGTGAAAGTCTTGCCGTTTTGTTTTCCATAAAAACCTCCAAGCTAATAATAGAAAATGCCTCGTCGGATAAACGACAAGGCATCAAAACAGCGAGACGAATCCCTCGATATAATGAAGCTCCCTACGTCGGTATTATCCGCATCAGGTTCAAACACGCAAAGCGCGTTATGGGTTTAAGCTTTCGCTAATCTCAGCCATAAGGCTCCCCAATTCATTTTCGTCTATTATATTACAGGAGTGAGGGGTGGTTGTCAATAGTGCA
>DBCZ01000009.1:9031-21122 GCA_002293315.1 Ruminococcaceae bacterium UBA945 | reverse complement strand
ACACCCGCCGGCGCTACGCTTACCCTCTTTTGTAAAGAGGGTGGCATGAGTGAACATAGTGAACGAGTGACGGGTGTTTTGTGTGGAGGGATGGGTGGTTGTCAAGGGGTGATGGATGCATTTCCTCCTACGAGAATTTAACATTGACATTATTGACATTGTATTGTAAGATGAATTCAGATTAAAATCATCTTAATATAGGATGTGATGTGCATGGTCTGAGGTAATTGCATTCAAGCCGCCAACAGAATAAGTTTCAGCACACATAATAACGTATAATGATACAAGGAGGAAAATCAATGAAAAAGCAACATGTGAAACTCATTTCATCACTTCTACTTTTAGCGCTAACGCTGCCAATCGGTGCTCTTGCTGTAGAAACAGATAGTATGGTTAAAGCTGACTATGTGAAGCAAGAGCGATTAGAGATTCTGTTTGAGGATAAACTGATAGAAATACAAGAAAACGACGCCACCAAATCCGCAATCGAGAAAAGAGGGATTGAAGAAAGCATTATTTCTTCAATCAAAGAAGCCACAGATTTTAATGGAAATATATATACAGTTGCCGAGGTTGACCCTGAAGGATATATGATTTTCCATAATGAGTCTGGCAAGTTTTCAGAGTATAGCCCTTCAGCTCCATCTCCATACAAAGGATATACGGAAAATCTTTATTATGGAGGACCAGCACAGTACTATGTCTTTGATGGTGAGAACTATGTTCATACTATTTCTGGTGACACCATAAATGCAGAAGAAAATGAAGATGCGTTAGCTGATGGTTCAGAGCAATTATTTGACCATTATATGGAAGAACCTAACCTAAGTAACACAGAGTTTATTGAAACCGGTAAAGAGCAGCCTCAATCCCGCGCTTTAGCCGCTACACAGACATATATTCCTGGTGCTGCAATGATTTATAATCTAAATACCGAAAGTGAGATGTCGTATTGTTCACCCGGAGGAACTAATGGTATATGTGGCTACATATCCTCCGCCATAATGTTGGCTTGGTATGATACATATGTAAATGGAGCAATAATTGATAATGCCACATATTTCAATCAGGCAAGAGGCTATAATGTATTTGCCGGAAGCCCTGGTGACTATGCAAATGCTGGGACAAATTACAAAAGAACGTTCAGCTATAATATCTGGAAGTGGTGTTCACCTCTTCCCAACAATGATGGTTCAACTGTTGCGCCAATACTCGTCAGTACAATAAATACTTATCTTCATGTAAATCGCGGGATTTCAAATTTATCAGCAAGCCTCTCTGCAATTCCTACAAAATCAACTATAAAATCAGTTATTAACAGAGGTAGACCTATGGTTTTAGAGGGCAATCTTGCTAAGTTATGGGCAAATGAGCCTCGTACTAATCATGCAGTAGTTGTATATGGTTATAGTAGTGACGATCACCTGATTGCACATATGGGTTGGGCAGATTATGATAATGTGTATCTTGAAGGCTTGTACTCTTTCCTGACTACCATATAAGGAGAGAATGTCAAAATGGAAAAGCGTAATAATTATCTATCATTCTTTTCTTGCATCGCTATTGGTATTGCAATAGTCTTAATGGCTCTGCCGTTCAGTGCAGCGATGCCTTCTAACCCTACGCCAGACAAAACAGTTTATAACTATACATCATATTTTGATTTTACGTTTATGTTTGGGCTTTTGTTCACTGGCGGCTCGGCTCTGGCCGCTCTGCTCTCTTCGGTGTGGCTTGTGCTTTCGGTTATAAATGTGCCGCTCAAAAATATGCGTAACGAGCTGGTTGTACTGGGAGTGTTGAGTGTATTCTTCTCTGCGATTTCAATTTTCGTGTATGGCTCGTTCTTAAGCCCGATTATTGCGGTTCTTCTATTGGCTGCCTTAATTCTGCAAATTATTGCATTTAGAAAAGAGCCCACTGACGTGAGAGTCGTAAAAGTTGATTTGAAAAAAAAGATATATCTTTTTTCATGTATCCCCCTCGGCACTGCTGTAATACTCATGGTGCTTCCGTTCAGTGCGGCGATTCCGCAAGGTATTTTGGCATATAAATTCACCTCCTATTTTGACTTCCCAAGCCTGCTTGCACTTTTGGCTTTTTCGCCATTCGCCGCCATTTTATCATCCGTATGGCTTGTTTTTTTAATTATAAACAGAATTCTCAACAAGCATATATTCATTTCCTCTTGCGTAGTCGGCACATTAGCAATAGTTTTCTCAGCCGTCTCAATTTTCATTTTCGGCTCATACCTAAGCCCTATTATCGCGATTCTTCTACTGGCCGCCTTGATTATGCAAATCGTATCACTCAAGCCTGCCAAAGAAAAAGTATAAGCATATTTATAAAAAGAAAGGCGGGCAGATAAAACTGCCTGCCTTCTTTATGTATTCTTTTGCCTAGAAAATTTCTGTGGAATTGGAAAATAGTAGGAAAAGGTATTGATTTATGTAAAATCTCTGCTATAATTAAGATAATATTTATAAAGTTTATATAAAGCTGTGTTCGCAATTAAACCATAGGAGTTGGATTGATGAAGGCAAAGGAGCTTGCCGAGCTGCTCGGCGTCTCGCCCGCAACCGTTTCTCTTGTTCTGAATAATAAGCCGGGGCTGAGCGATTCGCTGCGGCATGAGCTGATTGAGAGAATCAACGCGATGGGCTGCGGGGAAATGCTTGCGACGAAAAGTGAGCCGCAGGCTGACAAGGCTTCATATCATAAACAAACCATAGCATATTTGATTTACACCTCGGCGGCCAGCGGCAACGACAGGTTTTCTTTCTATCCCTCCGTGCTGGAAGGCTCCGAAATGGAGGCCCGAGACAACAACTTTACGCTGCTCGTCTATCATGTGAGCCCGCATGGAAATAATAATCTGCCGTCTCTTTTGAAGAATAGCCGAGCCGTGGGCGCAATTGTGCAGACGAGCTGTATAACAGCCCCGATTATCGAGGATTTGAAGGGCATTGGCCTGCCAACGGTTTTCATTGATTCATATCGCCCTGATTTGAATTGCAGCAGCGTCTGTATAAATAACGAGCAAGGCATGTACTCTGCGGTGCGCTATCTCAAGGAGATGGGGCATGCGAAAATCGGGTATATTTCCAGCGGCAGCGACAGTGACAGCACGCTTGAGCGCCGCAAGTTCTTCCACATGGCGCTCAGAGCTTATGAAATAGAGGATAAACGCGAGAATTACTACAACAGCCGCGGCGAAAGCGAAGACGCATGCTTTAACCTAAAGGAAATCTGGGATAAGACCCCGCCGAAGGTGACCGCTCTCGTTTGCGAGCACGATTTTATCGCGTGGCGCGCTCTGATCGCCCTTCGCAAATGCGGCTACGACGTGCCGGATGATATTTCCCTCATCGGGTTTGATAACCGCTCAATCGCAGAAATGACTGAGCCAAAGCTGACAAGCGTTAATAATCACAGGCAGCTCATGGGCCGAGAGGCCGTAATGATGCTTCAGAATAAAATCCGGCTGAACCGCCTGGGCTTCAAGAACACCGCTATGAAATTCGAGCTTCCCACTGAATTTATCATCCGGGAAAGCGTAAAAGACCTCAATTCCGGGGGCTGACGCCGGACTTATTTCAATTGAAATCCAGCATTTGTTTATATCTTCTTCATGCCTTATGTGCTCTTTGCCTAAAACATACATGTGCTTCAGTGAATTTTTGTTCTTTTTATAAATAATTCTATTTTTTATAAAAATTTGCAACAAAACCCTTGACAAGTTTATAAATTATCTTTATAATGTAGATGTAAGTTAAAGATGACTTACAAATACACTTTGAAAGGGTGGTAAATAATGAACAAAGCACAGACGGTTTACACTTCGAGACTTCTGAACAAGAAGGCAAATGAGGCAGTAAGAGCCACTCGCAGAGAGAACAACGTGGTATCTGCTATCGAGCAGGGGCTTCGCGAAGAGCACAAGAATGATTTCATGTGCTATGCGAATGTTGGCGGAATCGCACTCTGCACAGCCTACTATTAATTAGTGGCTTGATTGCCGCATTAGGCGGCAATCCGATTAACAATCGCTTACAAGTATCTAACAATACATCCTCATAGGCAAAGACGGCATGGAGAAATCCATGCCGTCTTTGCGTCTTCTGCTGTACTGCAATTCTCCCGAATATCTCAGAAGAGCTGCTTATATTCTTTACGGCCGTCCGCAATATGATAAATATAGATAACATCGTCAATCACGCGGTAGAAGCAGAGATAATTGCCGCAAATGAGCTTTCTGTATCCGCTCTTCCCTATCTCCTCTTCATCTATTTCTACGCCCATATTGGGAAAAACCAGCAGCTGCTCAATTATACTGTAGAGCCTGTCTGTAATTTTCCATGCTGCCTTCGGACCAACTAATTCTCTATAGCTGGCCGCTATTTTTTCCAGTTCACTTTGAGCTTCTTCCATGATTACTAAACTATTTTTCCGCATAAATTTTCTCCAAGCGCTTCATGGATTCCTCCAGCGTGTACGTCGGTGCGCCGGCAAGCCTTCCCCGCTCCGCGGCCTCCAGCTTGAGGCGCAGGCGATGAAGCTGCTCGCGGCGCTCAAATGCATCGATGCTCATCACCACCAAATCCCCCTCGCCGTTCTTGGTGATGTAAATGGGCTCCTGCTCCTCATGCGCCAGCCTGGAAATCTCGCCGTAATTATTGCGCAAAGTCGTAGATGATTTTATTATCATAATATGCCTCCGATTAGAATTCTGATATAATTATACATTTATTCTACCATAATTGCAACAGAAAACCCGCAGACGTTTTCGCGGGTTTTACATGGATTAACAATTCACTGTTTGTTTTTAGCCGCCTTTTTCTTGCCTTTCTTTGAGGTTCGTTTGGGGAATAAATCGGTCTTCCACTCCTCAAAGCTTTTCTTCGGCGGGGCGTGCAGCGCGAAAAGGTCATAGACATACGCGCACGCGACGGCAAAATAGATAGTCACGTTGGGGCGCCGGAGGACGTTCCCGGAAATCTGCGCCGCGCCGATTGCAAGCAGGAACGTCATTCCCACGGCCGCCACCTCAACCGTCAAAAAGCCCTTTATGTCTCTGATAAACGCGCGCAGAATGATGAACGCGAAATACAGGAAGAAGAGCATATACAGCCCGAAGCCGATATAGCCGCAGAAGAAGAACACGGCAGGAAAATCGTTTTCCAAATCATAGATGTTTTCGCCGTAGAGCATATCGTCATACTCAAAGCCGAAGAGCTTCGTGAGGAAATCTTTTTCGTCCCACATCAGCTCGGCAAACGTGGTCTTCTTCTCTCGGGAATCTGAAAGAATCGTGGGCTCAATTGAGTATTCATAGGCCTTCATCACGTTGTAAACGCCGAAACGGGAGTTCAAATCGGCATAAACCGTGCCGTAGATTTCTTTATCGGAGTAGACGCCGAACCGGCTTTTTCTGAGCTTGCCGAGCAGCTCCGGGTCTCCGCTTTTAAGCGCCTCGCCGGATTGCAGCATCATAAGCGTCTCTTCGTCCGCACTGCTGCGCACGCTTTCGGAGACAAGGGCGGTGTAATTGTCACGCGCAAGCTCAGAGCGCCTCTCGCGCTCCATCATCGGCGAGACAGGGCGCAGAATGAAAGCCGCGACGCAAATCAGCGCCAAAGCAGCGATATACGGAATAGATTTTTTTTTGAGATTAAGCAAAAATGCGAATATGTATGCGGCAGATACGAGGAAAATCGAGTAAAACGTGAGCTTTGTGCCTGTCAGGAAGAGGAGCGCCATCGTCATTGCGCATGAGAGAATATACAGCCAGATTTTCTTTGATTTATAGCAAAAATAGATGGTGAGCGGCGTCACAAGCGCGACGATTGCGCTCTGGGCGTTTCTGACGCCGAACCACCCCATGACGCCGAGCCCGAGCGTGTCATAGGTATACACGCGCTGACCGATGAGCCAGGGAATCGCCGTAAAAACCGCGATAAGCGCGAAATTCAGCGCGATACCGAGATAGATTGATTTGCGGATATTCTCGCCTTTTTTGAAGAAGGTGATGAACGAAAGCGTGTAAATCGGCAGAGAAATTATGCGGAGATAGTTCGCGGTGTCGGTATAAACGCTCTTGTAGCCCACACGGAAGCAGTTCAGCGCATGGAGAATCCAAAAGATTGAGACGATCGCATAGAAGACGACATACACGCGCTTCTTATCGCTGACGAAGAAGCCCAGAAGAGCGACAAACCCGAGCAACGCGAAGCGAAGCAAGGTTGAGATTGTAGTGTCGCCAAGCTCTTGCAGGAAATAAGACAGCACGTCAAGGATTGGCTGAAGCAGCAAAAGGACGAGCACAATCTTTGAAAGCTGATTTGAAATTCCCGATTTAATCTTTTGCATAACTCCTCCCTCAAACCCTTTTTATTCTTACTCGGCCCTCTTTTTTATATTTTCCGGTGTTAATTTTCGTCTTCACTGAATCCCTCATAGGATTTCCTGTTATGAATGTGTAGAGCATGGCAGCGGCAAGCGAGAAATACACAATCGCATTGGGCTTGCGAAGCACGTGGCCGGAAAACTGTGCCGCGCAGAGAGCCATCGCGAACATGATGACAGATGTGCCTACCTCCAACGTAAAGAAGCCTTTGATATTTCTTATAAAAGCGATTATTCCCTTTATGACGAAGTAAAGTATGAAAGCCAGGTAGAGCGCCGTGCCGACGTATCCGCAGTGGAAGAGAATCGCTGGGAAATCGTTCTCGGGATTATAGGAAATATCGCCGTGGCGAACCTCGTCATACTCAAAACCGAAGAGCTTCGTGAGAATATCCTGCTCCTCCCAGATGAGGTTGCAGTAGGTCAGGCGCTTGAGGCGGCCGTCATTGGCGAGGATGTTCGGCGAGACGGTATAGTCGTAAGCCTCCATCACGCGCTCCACGCCGAAGCGCTCGATTAAATCGCCGAGAAGCATGTCGTCATAAACGCCCTTGTTACCATAGATTTCAGTGTAGACACGCTTGATTTTCTCCAGCGTTTCGGGCGGGATTTCCTCTTTATTGAAGTATTCGGCTGAGAAACCGCCACTGCCCATGATTTCAGCGGTTTTCTCCTCATAGATGCCGACAGTTCCGCCGGTTACGGCCTCACGCTCCGCCATCGGCGACCACCCGCGGAAGACGATGATTAGCGCAAGCAACGCCAGCAAAATCGCTGCGAACCACCACGGCTTTCTGTTGATGAGCAGCAAAATCGCCATAGTCACGGCGATGACAATCGCGCCGTAGAACGTCATGCGCGTGCCGGTAAAGAAGAGAATTCCGATGCCGAGAATTGACGCCGCAAGGAAAACGAAGATATTTTCGAGCCTCGCCGCCCAAAGCAGCACGGCCGGAACAAGCATACATAAAATAGCGCTTTGCGAGTTAGGAACGTCAAACCAGCCGCGCAGCCCGATGAAGATTTCCCGCTCGGGATAATCATATGTGTAAACCGGCACACCCACGGCGAACGAGAGCGCGATAATCAAAAGGATAATTGCGAAGTTGATTGTGAGAACCCCCGCCATCTTGAGGTTGAGGCCGTCTCTCTTCCTGAAGAACGTGATAAAGGAGAAAGTCCACAGCGGAAACTGGATGAGCTTCAGGTATTCGCCGGCGTCGGCAATTGGGTCGGCATAGCCGGTGCGAAAGGAATTCGCCATGTGTACAAGCCAGAACCCGGCAAGCACCGCATAGAGAATAATGTAGTCTTTTTTCTTATCCGAAATAAAGAAGCCATAGAGGCTGACGGCCACAAGCAGCACAGAGCGGATAACCGTGGTAAGGATTGTGTTGCCGCCCTGCTGCATAAAGAAAGACAGAACATCAAGCAGCGGCTGGATAATCAGCAGCGCCGCCATGAATTCTCCCGTATACAAAGAAAGCTTTCTTTTAAGTGTATTGTCCATAGGCACGTCAGCACGCTCCTTAAAAGTCTCTTTGGAGGTTTATTTACAGATAAATATACCACAATTCAGCCCTATATACAACATTTAGTTGTTTTTAGGCGGAAATAGAAAATTCTGCTTGAAAATGGCATGAAGATATGGTATTATTTTAGAGTTCATGGGGGCGTAGCTCACCTGGGAGAGCGCTTGAATGGCATTCAAGAGGTAGTCGGTTCGATCCCGATCGTCTCCACCAAAAAGGGCAATTGATAATTGACAATAAGCGCAGCGACGCGCAGCGCGCATAGTGTACAGTGACCGTGTCATAAGGCTTACATTATTGAGCCAGTCATTTCACTGTTTTATCTGTTCATTGTACATTTTCAATTATCAATTGCCCTTACATGGGGGCATAGCTCAGCTGGTTAGAGCGTCCGCCTCACACGCGGGAGGTCACTGGTTCGAGCCCAGCTGTCCCCACCATTGAGAGCAGTTGATAATGGAGAGTTGATAGTGGATAGTTTAGAAAAAGAACTGTTTGCTTACCACCACTCATTATTAACTGCTTTTTCGTTCCCACCTAGAAGAACAATTGATAATTGACAATAAGCGCAGCACGCATAATGTACAATTAAGGACATTTTTATTTGTTAATTGTTGATTGTCCATTTTTTATGTATTCAAAGCGGAAGTTTTTGTTAAATGTTTGATAATCTACTCTCATTATGCTATAATCTTCACGGAAACAGATTGTTTTTGAAAATCAGGTGAATATGATTAAATATGCCGCTTCAGCAATTACAATAATAAGAATTATCTTCGCTGTGCTCATGCTTTTCTTCGTGCCGTTCTCTCCCCCTTTCTTTGTTCTGTATGCTCTTTGCTGTGTAAGCGACGTGCTTGACGGCTTCGTCGCCAGAAAGACAAACACTGAAAGCAAGCTTGGCGAGACTTTAGACAGTATCGCGGATTTTATCCTTATTGCTGTGATATTTGTTGCTTTTATCCCATTTCTTATGTTTGAAGCATGGATGCTCTGGTGGATAGGGGCGATAGCTCTTCTGCGTTTTTCTTCGCTCGGAATCGGATTTGCAAGATTTCACGCTTTAACGTTCCTGCATACATATTCAAACAAGGTGACGGGCATAGCGCTCTCGCTTTTTCCTGTTCTGTATTATAGTTTGGGCTTATCCGCTACCGTGATTATTCTATTCTCCATAGCCGGCCTTTCGGCGATTGAGGAATTGATTATTACTATCAAAGCAAGGAAGCTTGACAGGAATATAATAAGCATGTTCCATATAAATAAAACTTGATTGGAGGAATTATATGTCTAGGCTTTTTTTATCGTCATATTTTGCCAAGGTTGCAGCTTTGCTTCCTGATTTTGCCGGCGATTGCCACGGCAAAAAGGTAGCCTTTATTCCAACGGCCAGCCTCGTTGAGAAATTCAAATTCTATGTTAAAGAGGGCATGGAGGCCTTTGAGGAGCTCGGCGCGGAGATTTGCGAGTTGGATGTTTCATCTGAGCCATATGAGAGCATGGCAAATAAGCTTGAAAGCGCGGATTTCATCTTCATCTCCGGCGGAAACACGTTTTTCCTGCTTCAGGAGCTGAGAAGGTCGGGCGCTGATAAGCTTATTGCAGAGCAAGTCGGCAAAGTGAAAGTTTATATAGGTGAGTCCGCCGGCTCGATAATCACCGCGCCGGATATCGAGTATATCAAATATATGGACAGCCCGACGCCCGCGCCGGAGCTGAAAAGTGATTTTTCCGCATTGAAGCTTGTGGATTTTTGCACTGTTCCGCATTCTGAGGATTTAATTTTCAACTCTAAAGTCAAAAAAATTGTTTCAAAATATTCCGGCAAGCTGGATTTGCAGGTTATAAGTAATAAGCAAGTGATTTTAACCAATGACGGCGGCATGGAAACTGTTTCAGTATAAGGAGATTTGAATGAAGGTTATCGCAATCAACGGCAGCCCGAGGAAGGATTTCAGCACGGCCGCCTTGCTTAAGCAGGCAATCAGCGGTGCGGAATCTGTCGGCGCCGAGGTTGAAATCATACATCTTTATGATTACGCTTACAGGGGCTGCACCAGCTGCTTCGCGTGCAAGCGCAAGGAAAACGCAGGCTCGGGGCATTGCGCCATGCGCGACGGGCTCTCCCCTATTCTTGAAAAGGTCATGGCATGCGACGTGCTGCTGCTCGGCTCGCCGATTTACTACAGCGACGTGACGGGCATGATGCGCTCGTTCATGGAGCGGCTTCTCTTCATGAACATGACCTACGATAACCCGATGCGCACAGCGCCGGGCAAGAATATATCCTCGGCGTTTTTCTTCACGATGAATCTGCCGAAGGAGGGCGAGCATTACGGCATGCCGCTGTTCGAGCAAAACAGCAGGAGTCTTGCTTTGCTGGGCGGCACGACGGAATATCTCGCGAGCTTTGACACATATCAGTTTGATGATTATTCAAAATACGCGGCGGGTATTTTTGACGTGGCGCAAAAGGAGAGAATTCGCACGGAGCAATGGCCGCTCGATTGCCGGAGAGCGTATGAAATCGGCGCAAGGCTGGCGAGCAAATAAAAATTAGTGTTTTATAAGGAGGAAAAATGAGTAAAGAAATTTTCATCACGAGCATGAACGAAATTGAGCCTACACACCTAAACGTACATGAGCCGTATGAATATTTCTCGCATGACGTCACTGACGGCAAGGAGAAATATCAGATTACCGAAAGCAAAACTGTTGTGGCTTTTTACACGCTACCGCCGGGGAAATCGAATTTCCCCATGCACTGGCACATGGCAAACGAAGAGGTTTTCTATGTGATTTCAGGCAGCGGCATTCTTGAGACGCCGAGCGGGAATCGCCCCATTAAAGCGGGCGATGTGATAATCTGCCCTACGGGTGAAGCGGGGGCGCATAAGCTCACGAACAATTCGGAAGCAGAGAACCTCGTCTATCTCGACGTGGACACAAACAACACGCCCGATATCGTGTATTATCCGAACTCCGATAAAATGGGCTTGCGCGCGAATAATACGTATAAAACCTTCCCGCTTAACAGCCACGTTGAGTATTATCACGGGGAATAAAACAGGAGATGAAATATGAAACATAGAATAAATGTGCTTTCTTTGGTTACGGGAATCCTAATGATTCTCGGCGGCGGGTTCGGCTTGGTAATTGGCATTATCGCTGTGGCAGGTTCCTTATCGGGGCTTCCGCTGTTTTCCGCCATAATTTCGCTGATAAGCTCGGTGGGTGTTTTGGCCGCCGGTATCATCTATACTCTAAACGCGAGGAAGCCCGAAAAAGCGGCGTTTTGTAAGGCAGTTGGCATGCCGGCGGTGCTTTTCAGAATTCTCGGCGCTGTTGTTGCGCTATGGGTTACAGGCTTCGATATAGTCAGCTTTATTATGAGCATGTTCTTACCGGGGCTGTATCTCCTTGGCTGTATTCCCAAGAAGAAAAGAACGGTTGATAATGGATAGGTGAAACCAAAGCGGCTCATCACATACAGATGTTTGTGATGAGCCGCTTCGTTGGTGCTAACCATACTTTCAACTCTCTATTACACTTAGCCAATATCTTCGCACTATCTTCCCGTTTTCTTCCTCAACCCTGTTTTCCATAATCCCGCCGCAGGCTTCAATCGTTTTGGCCGAGGCAGGGTTTTCGTCGTTGCAGGTAATCAGCGCCTTTTCCAAATCCGGCATGATTTCCCTCACCTTTTCAAGCGCCAAGGCAAGCTGAATAGCCGCATAGCCCTTCCCGCGTTCCGCCGGCCTTATTCCGTAGCCGATGTGGCCGCCGATTACGCGGAGATAATCATTGAGCTCGTGGCGAAGATTGACCGCGCCGAGGATTCTGCCGCTTTCACTCGTGAGGAAGAAGGTGTCGTCAGTCACGAAGCCCTCCGGCGCCGATGCGCGAAAGTTAATCCTTGCTTTCAGCCACTCTTCAAAGCTTTCGCCGTTTTTAAGCCCCGCCGCAAACGGAGTTATCCGCCCGTCAAAATCATTTACGGCTTTAAGCGCCTCAACCTCTTCATTGAAGTAGGTAAGGTATTCTTCTTTGCTGATTTCCTCGGGCTTGCTGAGCTTCAAGCCGAGCTTTTCGGCCTTGAGAACGAGGTATTCCCGGCGCGTCATGGAGTAGCAGAGCATGCTGTGTATGCTGCC
>DBCZ01000009.1:0-8998 GCA_002293315.1 Ruminococcaceae bacterium UBA945 | reverse complement strand
ATTGTAATCATAGTGCCCGATAGTGACCGTCTGCATCTTCAGCTCGTTGAAGCAATAATCCAAAGCCGCGGAGACTGCCTCGGGCATGATGCCTCTGCCACAGTAATCCGGCGAAAGCACATAGCCGATTTCGATTTGACCCGGAATATCACCGCGCAGGCGATTATTGCCGTGCAAGCCGAGAGTGCCTATCATCTTGCCCGTTTCTTTCAGCTCAATGACGAGCTCACTTGTTTTCTTTTCGGGATCGGCATTATTCTCGATGAACATATTTAGGATTTTCTTGCTCTCCTCAATGTCTTTATGCGGCGTCCAGCCCGCGCGCGGGCCGACTTCTGCGCGTTGAGCGTACTCAAACATATCCTGTGCGTCCGTTAATACCGGCTCTCTTAAAACGAGCCTCGCTGTTTCAAGTCTAATCATTGTTTCTTTGTCGGAGGGCGAACGCCACCCAGCCGTTATCCTCTTTTCTTTCGATTATTTCGTATTTTCGCGTAACTTCATCAAGTACATCCCGCTCGCGAGTGTCGATTATTCCCGAAATTATGTAAACCGCATTGGGTTTCATGAAATCTTCGGCATTCTCCGAGAGCATGATTATGACGTCGGCAACTATATTTGCGGCGACTATATCAAATTGCTCGCTTACTTTATCCGTCAGGTTTCCGCAAATGCCCGTGAAGCGTTCTTCAACGTGATTCAGCGCGGCGTTTTCCTCGGCTGTTTTGACGGCAAGCGCGTCGATATCCACGCCGACGGCGGAGCTTGCACCCAGGAGCAGCGCAGCCACGGAGAGAATTCCGCTTCCGCAGCCCATATCAAGAAAATCGGCACCCGGGCTGAGATATTTCTCAATCAGCTCCAGGCAGAGGCGGGTGGTTTCATGTGTGCCTGTGCCGAAGGCGATGCCGGGCTCAAGATTCAGCACGACTCTGCCCATCGAATCAAAATCGTCTTCCCATTTTGGGCGGATAAGCAGCTTTTCGCCGACGGGAATCGGCTTGAAGTATTGCTTCCAGTTGTTTATCCAGTCCTCCTGCACGGTGGTGTCGGTTTCTATCTCGTGCGCTATCCCCTGTGCGGTGTATCTCTCCTTGAGATAAGCTATTGATTCCGCGGGATTATCTTCAGGACTTATGTAAACATGGATAGTTGCCTTTGATTTGTCTTTAGCAAGCAGGCTTTCGTCAATCATATCTATGTGGGCAATCTCCATCACCTCCTGCTCCAAATTTGAATAGTCTTCGATATATATGCCATATGGCACGGTCATGTTCGCGATGTCTCCGGCTTTGTCTGCATCATTTGCGGGGACGACGATTTTTATTTCCGTCCAACTTGTGTTATCCATTTTTCCCTCCAAAAAATAGAAGAGGGAGCATCTGCCCCCTCTTAAACTTACTACCTTATACCCATCTCGTCTCGGTCATCTTATCCTCAAAGGTGATTGAACGGTGAAGCACGTCGCAGGCTTTTACGAGACCTTCGTTCTGGCTCATGAATGCGTCTTCATGCTCAATGCTCATGACATAATCATATCCGATGAGGCGAAGCGCGCTGACGATGTCTTTCCAATAGAGCTCGTCGTTGCCGTAGCCGATGCTTCTGAACACCCACGAGCGCTTGCTTGCGTCGAGGTAAGAGGAGGTATCAAGCACGCCGTTTACGGGGAGGTTCATGCTGTCAAGCTTCGTGTCCTTAGCGTGGACATGGAAGATTGCGTCGCCGAGTGTGCGAATGACGTGAACAGGGTTCATGCCCTGCCAGATGAGGTGGCTTGGGTCAAAGTTCGCTCCGATTTCGGGGCCTACCGCTTCACGGAGCTTCAAGAGTGAGCTTGTGTTATATACCGCAAACCCGGGGTGCATTTCAAGGGCAATTTTCGTAACACCGTGGGATTTCGCAAAGGCGACGAATTCTTTCCAATAAGGGATAAGCACGTCGTTCCATTGATATTCGAGGATTTCGAGATAATCGGGCGGCCAAGAGCATGTTACCCAGTTGGGGTTCGTTGAGCCCGCGGAATCGCCCGGGCAGCCGGAGAAGCAGTTTATCTGATGGATTCCGAGCTTTTCGGCCATGAGAATGCAGTCACGCATATCGTCGTCAAATTGCTTAGCTATCTCCTTATTCGGGTGAACAGGATTCCCGTGGCAGCTCAGCGCGCTGATTTCAAGCCCGCTTGCGGCTATCGTATCCTTAAATTCCTGAAGCTTTGCATCGTCATTAAGAAGCACGGTTGGGTCGCAATGGTCCTTGCCCGGATAACCGCCGCAGCCGATTTCCACCATCTGGATACCGAGGCCTTTGAAATACTTCAGAGCGTCGGCAAGAGGCTGGTTGCCTATAACATTAGTAAAAACGCCTAATTTCATTTTAGTACACTCCTTATACTGATATGTAAGTTCTGGCTATATTATATATGCGTTGATTTGAAAATGCAAGGAGAAAAGCAAAAGTGAAAGCCCTCTTTCGAGGGCTTTCACTTTTGCTTCGACTTGCTTAGGCCTTATCAAACTTGTCTTTATCCGCGCCGCAGAGCGGGCAAACCCAATCCTCGGGCAGCGCGTCAAAGGCTGTGCCGGGGGCGATTCCGCTTGACGGATCACCCTCCTCGGGGTTATAGACATAACCGCAGACCTGGCATGTATACTTATCCATAATGTCCTCCTTTTGTGCAACCATAATTCACGGCTGCTTTTTCTAAAGTATACATGAAAAGTTGAATGAAATCAAGCCGTATGCTATACTATTCGCAGAAAATTATGCGAGGTGAAAAATGAAGCTTTCCTTCAGATGGTACGGCGACGATGACGCTGTGAGGCTTGATTATATCAGGCAGATTCCCAACATGAGCACGATTGTCAGCGCGGTCTACGATGTACCCGTAGGCGAGGTGTGGAGCAGAGAAAGTATCGCGCATGTTAAGGCTGCGGTTGAGAACGCCGGCATGAGGTTTGAGGTCGTTGAGAGCATACCCGTGCACGAGGATATAAAGCTCGGCAAGGCAAACAGAGACGCATTGATTGAGAATTACTGCGAGAACATCAGGCGCGTGGCAGATGCCGGCGTGAAGGTGGTCTGCTATAATTTCATGCCTGTTTTCGACTGGACGCGCACCGACTTGGCTCATGTCATCCCGGACGGCTCGACGACGCTTGTATATTACGGCGAGCAGGCAGCGGCGGTGAACCCGCTTGAAACGAACAGCGATTTGACTCTGCCCGGCTGGGACGCGAGCTACTCGCGCGATGAGCTGCGGAATATCGTCGCGGAATATAACAAGCTCACCGACGAGGATTTGTGGGAAAATCTGGGCTATTTCCTTAAAAAGGTGATACCCGTCGCCGCGGAATGCGATATGTATATGGCGATTCATCAGGATGACCCGTGCTGGAGCATATTCGGTCTGCCGAGGATAATTTCCGATGAGAAGGATTTGGACAGGCTGCTTGCCATAGTTGATGACAGGCACAACGGACTGACGCTCTGCTGCGGCTCGCTCGGCTGCTCGGCAAAGAATGACGTGGTAGGGCTTGCGGCGAAATACGCGAAGGCAGGAAGAATCCATTTCGTGCATATGCGCAATGTTGAGATTCTCCCCTATGGCTTTGAGGAGCGCGCGCATTACAGTCCCTGCGGCTCGCTCGACATGTATGCCATCGCGAAAGCTCTGCATGATAATGGCTTTGACGGCTATATCCGCCCGGACCACGGCAGGATGATTTGGGGCGAAACGGGGCGCGCGGGTTACGGGCTTTATGACCGTGCACTCGGCGCGGCGTATATCAACGGGCTGTTTGAAGCGGTTGAAAAAGCTGACAGCCATGTAGACACAGCAAATGAAAGGTGAAAATTTAATGGAATATATTGATATATTTGATGAAAACGGCCGGCTTTTGCGTTCGCATGTGAAGCGCGGCGAACAGCTTGGCGAGGGAGAATTCATGAGGGTGGTGGGTTGCTGGATTATCAATACAGAGCGTCAAATTCTTCTTACTCAGCGTGCGGCGGCAAAAAGCTTTGCGCCGGGAAAATGGGAAAATACCGGAGGTCATTTGCTCTCCGGCGAGAATTCTGTAACAGGCACACTTCGTGAGCTTCGCGAGGAAACCGGCATTATTGCAGAACCCGATGAATTGATTTTCCTCGGCAATGCTGTTGTGCCGCCTTATTTAGGCGAGAATTTTGTAATAATCCGCAATATATCTCCCGATGAAATAAAACTTCAAGAGGGAGAAACCGATGACGTAAAGTGGGTAAGCTATGAGGAATTCCTCCGCATGGCAGACGAGAATGAGCTTGCGCCTTCTGTGATAACTCACCTTGAGCCGAATCTCAAGAGATTTGAGCAATTCTTCTTGGCGCAGGACTGAAGCAAAGTTAAATATCGAATAAATAAAGCGCGGAAACGGCTTCTCCCTTTTGAGAATCATTTCCACGCTTTTTATATTTACTAATTTGTCTTGTTCTTTGCAGGAAAACCTACCTTTAGCTTTCCGTGCTTTTACTGATTGCCTTTTTAAGCGGCGGAATTATAAATATGGCCACGGCACCGCCAACCAGCGCCGTGAAGAGCTGCGAGACCGAGAACATTCCGGAAATCACGGTAGCCTGCTGCTCCGGCAGATGCAGGAAAAACGGGATTGCCAGCTGCACAATCGTGAGGAAAAGCACCGTGAATTTGCAGACCGCGGCGATAATCGCCGTGATGATATACGTCACGTATTTGTTGACGATATTGCGGTTCCCGAGGAAATGCCAGATAAGCTGAATCGTGATATTGCCGAGGATAATAAACGGGATAATCTCCCAAAGCGGGCCGATTCCGATGAGCTTCGCGAGAATCGGCGAGAAGACGCCGACGGCAAGCCCAGACGCCAACCCGCTGGTCATGACGGAGAGAATAAGCATCAGATTCACAAAGCACCCCGTCACCAATGACATGCCAAGCGGCGCTGTGGCGAATTGAAATACGACGAGCAAGGCGATGAAAATTGCCGTGCGTGTTATCCATAGAACAGTTTTTCTTGTATCCATAAATTGCCCCCTCTTTTTAAGTTCTGGAGTAAGTATAGCACGGATTGAGAGGATTGTCAAATTTTTAACGATATTTTATTTCATATTCCTCTATTGACATTTCACGCATTTTTTCACATAATGAAAGTGATAATTTGTGAACCGAGGTGTAATCCTATGAAAAAGATAATCGCTTGCGCACTTGCGCTGATTCTTGCTTTCACTATGCCGATTTCAACATCTGCCGCGACCGATGGGCAAAGGCTTTTCAGTTATGCCGCAGAGGATATTGCCGAGATTGTTGCCACCAGCGATTATGGCGGCACCATGACGAACACGCTTACGGCTGAAAAAGACCCGATTAAAATAGGTAAAATCATCAGAAAGCTGAATGCTTTTACTTATTCGCACATGGTTACCCCCAGCGCTGTATCAGACGGCTACATATCGCTCAAGATTATAATGGATAGCGGCGAAATTGACGTGATTAATATTGACACGGACGGCGCGTATCCCCCGAATTCCAGGCGTGAAAGCAAGTATATTTCCGTTGCGCCTTATTATTTCGGCTGGGGATGGTTTGAAAGCAATAATTCGCCGTTTTTCTCGGAGTATGCTGATAAATACATGTGGGCCAGGCATCATATAGACTGGGTATATCAAAGAGATATTATGGACGGCATCTCTGAGACTCTTTTCGCGCCCGGCGAACCCATGGACAGAGCCTCTGCCGCCGCCGCGGTATACAGGCTGGATAAATGGGCGTATATGGCTAACGAGAATAATCCCCCCGTGCTGCCCGGCGAAGCCGCTTTTGAGGATATGCCGTCTGACCCCGATACCGCCGAAGCGATAATCTGGGCGGCGGCAAACGGGATAATCAAGGGTGTGGGAAATAATTTGTTCAACCCCTCCGGTGCGATAACCCGCGAGGAATTTGCCACGATGCTGTACCGCTATACCGTGCTGTATCGGGCATATTATACGAGCGGGGAATATCAGTATGATTTGGATGCGATTTATCGCTTCAGCGACGCCGGCAGCGTAAGCCCATACGCCTTTGAAGCGGTGCAGTGGGCGACCGGCAGATGGGTTATTCAGGGCGCGGGCGAGCGTATCAATCCGCAGGGGCTTGTGACGCGCGCAGAGGCGGCGGCCATGCTTCAGCGCTCACCCTGGTAGAGATTCAAGTGTAGTCAAAACGGCTGATAGCTTTATGCTGTCAGCCGTTTGTTCTTCTATTCGCTTTTCACCGCCTGTATGACCTTCCCTGCCCACAGGCGCTTTTTGTAATAGATGAAGCTTGCGAGTGAGGTTATCGCCCAGCCGATTGGAATCGACCACGCGAGGGCTTCGGGCCCCATGCCGGCGAAGTAGACGAGCATATAAGCGGCGGCGGTTCTGATACTGAGGCTCGCAACGGGAAAAACCATCGCGATTACCGCGTCGCCGACGCCGCGGAAAAAGCCGTTGAAGGCAAACAGGAACGCGAAGACGAAATAGAACATCATGATGATGTTGAGATAATTGTTGCCCACCTCGAGAATCGCGGCGTTATTGACGTCGCCGGAGTTGACGAACATCGAGATAAGCCACGGGCCGAGAAGCATCACGACGCCGGAAATCAGAACCGCGAGGGCCAGCATCATAAGCAAAGATGAGCGCAGCCCGCGCTTGGCGCGCTCTTCCTTGCCAGCGCCCATGTTCTGTGCGGCGAATGTGGAGAGTGCCATGCTGATATTGCTGACGGGCATCGTGGCAATTTGGTCAATCTTTGAGGCCGCGGTTATACCCGCCATTGCCGCCGGACCGAAGGAATTGATAAGGCGCGTAATTGTGAGGCTTGCGAGGCTGACAAGCGAGAGCTGAATCGCCGCAGGTGTGCCGTATTTCAGCACAGCGAGAAAAAGAGAGCGGTCAAAAACAAGTTTCTTTATGCGCAGAAGCGGAACTTTTTTATGCGTGTAGAGATAGCAGAGCATCGCCGAGATGAGCTGAGCCGTCACTGTGGCTATAGCCACGCCGAAAACATCCCAGTGGAAGCCTACTACGAAGAGTAAGTCAAGCCCGGTGTTGAGGACGGTGCAGCAAATCAAGATGACGAGCGGGCTTCGCGAATCGCCGAGCGCGCGGAGATATGCGGTGTACATGTTATAGAAAATCGGGAACACCATGCCGAGCATGAGAACCCGCATATAGAGCGTGGCGTCCTCCATGATGGCGGCGTCGGCGTTCAGCAGCTGCAGAAGCGCGGGCGAAAGGGCTACGCCCAGCACCGCGAGCGCCACCGAAAGCACGCCGAGGAAAACTATGCTTGTTGAAACGGTGCGCTCAAGTTTATCGTATTGCTTGGCGCCGTAGAACTGCGAGATGAGCACAGACGCGCCCGTCGTGAGCCCGATGAGTATCGCAGTGAGAAACTGCAGGATATTCATAGAGACGCCGACAGCCGCAAGCGCGTTTCCGCCGACATACTGCCCTACGATAATCGCGTCCACCATGCTGTAAAGCTGCTGAAAGAGATTGCCGATGAGCATAGGCAGAGAAAAGAGCATTATTTGCTTTGTTATATTGCCCGAGGTAAAATCTCTCATCGCGGCTCCTTTACTTTTTGCTGCTTCGATACCCCATTATGAGTATCCAGACATATGCGCAGGTTTTGGGAATCATCAGCATGCCAAGCATCGGTATCGCATCGGCAAAAAGTACGACGGGAATATAGAAAAGGAAGCTCAGGGTTATCGCCAGCCACATAAAGCGGAAATCTTTATCATTACGACGTGCCTCGCGGAAGTAGAGGAGGATAATCAGTACGCCCAGAAGCACAAATGGGATATTGCGGAAAATTCCCCAGTTCAGCGGAGAGTCAATGTCAAACCAGCGGTTTTGCGGAAACAGGCAAAGTCCGATTCTTGCCAAAGCAAGAACGTACATTGCGCAGGTTTGAGCTTTGTCCCGCTTATTATACCGTTGCTGCCAGACGTGGTAGAGCAGCACGTAGAAAACTGTCATCGTAATTGAGGTGACAAGCTTGCCGAAACCGAGCGCGGCGGCCTGCTCCGGCAAATCGGTTCTGCCCTGTGTGACGAGATACCACATGCGCGGCACAAGGTGAAAGGCGTCGCCGCAGCCGAGAATAATCGCCATGATTCCGAAAAGCCTGTACTGCATTCTGCCATTAGCCGCGCGCAGAATCAGAATTCCAAGAAGCACCGCCCCAATGAGGTACGGTATTTCAAAGATTGGCTCCATTATTGCCTGCATGAGATACCTCCTATTTCAGATAACTTGCTTTTTTGTGTTTTTTATATACCACCACGCCGATGTAAACCAAGATGAAAAATGCAATGATGGCGACGAGCAGAACAGCTTCACCCGGGCCGCCCATTTTGACCTCCGCCCAGAGCTCGTCAAGCAGCATATTCGTCTCGTCCGGCAGATTGACAAAGACCTCTGTTTTCGCAAGCGTCGCGGCATCGGGGTAATACATCGGGTTATTCACCACTTCCTCAGAAAGGTAATCCTTTGCCGCAGAAATGGGCGTGGCATAGCCGACGTAATCCATGTTCGCGCCGGAGATTTCGGGGTCACAGAGGAAGTTGATATACTCCTCCGCCTCAGCCTTTTTATCCGAGGTGGCGGGAATGCATATGGCGTCAATAAAGTAATTCGTCCCCTCTTCGGGGAAAGCGAAGCCGATGTTCTCGCTCTCCTCCACCAACACAGCGGCATCGCCGGAATAATACGGCGCAATCCATGCCTCGCCGCCTGCCATTTTGTCAAAGATTTGGTCCATGACATATGCCTGCACAAAGGGCTTCTGCTGTTTCAGAAGATTCGCCGCCTCTGTCAGCTCGTCGGCATTTTCGGTGTTGAGAGAATAGCCGAGCATTATTTCCGCAATGCCAAAAGCATCTCTCGGGTTATCAAACATCAGGATTTTCCCCTCATATTCGGGGTTCCAGAGGCTTTGCCAGCT
>DBCZ01000081.1:21591-21791 GCA_002293315.1 Ruminococcaceae bacterium UBA945 | reverse complement strand
TGTACCGGTTTCACATTTACCACTTAGCAGCCACTCCATTCAGTATTTATTTTCCATGCTATTAACGACGAATAAAGCAAGGCAGAACCTGAAAAAATCGGGCGTGAAATTAAAAAAAGCTTGATTATTTTCAAGTACCGTGCTATACTCGGTTTAGCGTAAATGGGGCAGAATTCCCCATGATTATGCAATATAGTATT
>DBCZ01000081.1:21165-21540 GCA_002293315.1 Ruminococcaceae bacterium UBA945 | reverse complement strand
GAAAATCCAACTGATAGGAGGGTGTTTGATGGCTATTAACGTACTTATCTGGAATGAGTTTCTTCACGAGAAGGAAGACGCGGTGAAGGCGGTTTATCCGCAGGGGATTCACGGCGCGCTGAAGGAAGAGCTTTCTGTGGACACGGAGTTTAATATCTCTACTGCAACCTTGGAGATGGAGAATCACGGTTTATCCGAGGAGATTCTGCAGAACACCGATGTCTTGATTTGGTGGGGACATATGGCTCATCAGAAGGTGAGTGAAGAGGTTGCAGATATGGTGGCGAAGCATGTGCGCCTCGGCATGGGACTGATTGTTTTGCATTCGGGGCATCACTCTAAGCCGTTCCGCAAGCTGATGGGCACCACCTGCAA
>DBCZ01000081.1:5950-21087 GCA_002293315.1 Ruminococcaceae bacterium UBA945 | reverse complement strand
ACATTCCCGTGCCGGACGAGCTTTTGATGATTGGTTGGTACAAGGGCGGCGAGGTGTTCCGCTCAGGCTGCGTGTTCAAGCGCGGAAACGGCAAGATTTTCTATTTCCAGCCCGGCCATGAAGAGTTCCCGACATACCATATCCCGGAGGTCGTGCGNNGTGGTTCATCTGCCTGACCCCGGCCCGGGCCCGATGGCCTCCCCGTGCGTCGACCCCGCCGAACCCGGAACTCTCGAGCTTTACGGCATAAACGAAAAGCCCTCGGAGAATTTCAAGAAGATGATTGAGGCCTTCGGCGCAAGAATGGCCGAGGATATGGCAAACAGCGGGGATAAATGGTAGCAGGGCAGTTGATAGTTGAAAGTGGATAGTGAGCATTGCTGCGCACAAAGTGCAGAGTCAAGGGCATAAANNTTCGAATCCCACCAGCCCAGCCAAAAAGGCAGTTGAGAGTGGATAGTTGACAGTGAGCGCGGCGACGCGCGAAGTGCAGAGTCAAGGGCATAAAAATGGAGAAATTCCCATTCTTATGCCCTTAATATTTTGCGTGTAAGCGCCACAACAACTATCAACTATCAACCCTCAACTGCTCTTAACGGAGAAGTTATACTTATCCAGCGTTTCCTGTATTTCCCTTGAGATGTTCTCATAAGTGGCATGCAGGCTGCACTTCTGTTTGCCGCACTGCTTTTCGTAATCCTCCTTTTGGCATCGGCTGAGAACATAAGGCCCTTCGACGGCCTCGATAACCTCGCGCATCGTAATTTCTTCAGGCTCTTTTTTGAGGATATATCCGCCCTTTGCGCCCTTGAAGCTTTGGAGAATATCGGCCGCAACTAATTTGCGGAGGATTTTCAAGAGGAAACGAAGCGGCACCCCCGTGCTTTCGGCTATTGATTTGGCTTCGGTTTTCTCCTGCCTTTCGGCAAGGAAGCGCACCGTTTGAATGGCGTAATTCGCCTCTAGTGTGATATACATGCTTCCCCTCCGTTCTTAATCAATCTAAAAAGTCTTTCAGCTTCTTGCTCCTGCTGGGGTGGCGAAGCTTCCTGAGCGCCTTGGCCTCAATCTGGCGGATTCTCTCACGCGTGACGTTGAACTCCTTGCCCACCTCTTCCAGCGTGCGCGAGCGACCGTCTTCAAGCCCGAAGCGCAGGCGCAGCACCTTCTCTTCCCTTAAAGTGAGCGTGTCTAGAACATCGCCGAGGGTTTCCTTAAGAAGCGTGTGTGAGGCTGCGTCTGCCGGGGCGGGAGCGTCGTCATCCGGGATGAAGTCTCCCAGATGGCTGTCTTCCTCCTCACCTATCGGCGTTTCAAGCGAGACCGGCTCCTGTGCGACGCGCATTATCTCGCGCACCTTCTCGACGGGCATATCCAGCTCAGCGGCAACCTCCTCCGCGCTCGGCTCGCGGCCGTTCGCGTGGAGAAGCTGGCTTTGTACTTTTTTCACCTTGTTTATTGTTTCAACCATGTGTACGGGGATTCTTATCGTCCTGGCCTGGTCGGCGATGGCTCTCGTGATGGCCTGACGAATCCACCATGTTGCATAGGTGGAGAACTTAAATCCCTTGGTGTAATCGAATTTATCCACGGCCTTGATTAGGCCCAGGTTGCCCTCTTGAATAAGGTCGAGGAACTGCATTCCCCTGCCGAGATAGCGCTTTGCGATGGAGACGACGAGGCGCAGATTCGCCTCGGCAAGGCGGCGCTTTGCGCGCTCGTTGCCGTTCTTTATCGCGATGGCGAGGTCGATTTCTTCCTCCGGCGTGAGAAGCGGAACTCTGCCGATTTCCTTGAGGTAAACCTTGACGGGGTCGTCGATTGAGACGCCGTCCGCACCGACGCCCGGCTCTGAGGTATCATCAGCACCCGTTTTGACTAAATCATCTTCCTCAAGCGGAATATCCTCGTCGAAATCCTCGATTATCTCGATACCTTGGGATTCCAGCGTATCGTATAGCTTTTCAATTTCTTCGGGGTCAAACTCAAGCTCGCCGAGAGCGTCTAGAATCTCCTTGGTGTCAAGCTGCCCTTTGCTTTTGCCTAGCTCTACTAAATCTCTGATAACTGTCCTTTTATCCGGCTGTGCCATGTCATTTTACCCCCTGCTTACTCTTTTTTAATGATTGAACTATTGCCTTAAGCTCTTCGGGCGTTTTGTCCGAGATTTCCGCCATGCCCGCCTCTTCGCCCATTATCCTGATGTATCTCTCCAGGTCTTCATAGACGGTTTGCACTTCGCTTCGCGCGCCTGCTATCCTTGCAAGCTCGTTCATCTCGTCAGCGGTGAACGAGCTTGAAAAGGTGGACATCGATAGCCCTTGTGCGTCTTTATTCTCCAGAATGATTTCAAAAACCCTGCGGTTGAATTCCAGAAGGAAATTCTCATTCGGCAGCCGTCTTTTAATCTCCGTCGCCTTCTCGGGATTCATATACAAGTACCGAATTATACCCTCCTCGGCGTTTGCAAGCCTTGCGTTCGCTCGCTTGCCCCTGTTCAATGCCGGCGTCTCCACCGATATGACCTTGTTCTGGCTCTTGATTCTCTCGCGCCTCTGGAGCGCGTTCAGCTGCTTCAGCTTATCCCCGACACTGTTTTTTATCGTGCTTTTGTCTATCCCCGTTTCATCGGCTATCGTGCTCATGTATGCATCGCGCTCTATTTCATCTTCAATCCGCGCGATTATCTCTATGGCCTCTCTGCTGTAGCGCGTCTTGCCTTCGGCGGCTTCCATATCATATTTAGCTCTTATTTTTCCCAGCTCATATTCCACATCGCCGCTGGATTCCTCCAGAAGCCTGCGAAAGCGAAGCGTGCCGTCTTCACGGTGAGAGCTGATGAACTCATCGGGGTCTTTGTTGCCCGGAACTGCCAGAATCTTGACGTTAAGGCTCGCACGCTTAAGAATGGGAATCGCCCTCTGTGCCGCGCGGCGGCCGGCTTCGTCGGAGTCATAGCATATCACGACGTCATCGGCATAGCGCGAAAGCGCCTTGGCCTGCTCTTCGGTCAGCGATGTGCCGAGAGACGCGACTGTATTTGTGAACCCAGCCTGATGAAGCGAGATGACGTCCATATAGCCCTCCGCGAGGATTATCTGCCTCTCTCCGCTGTCCTTGGCGAAGTTGAGCGCAAAAAGCTCGCGGCTTTTTTTATACACGGGCGTGTCGGAGGTGTTGATATATTTGGGCTTTTCATCTGTGAGAATCCTCCCGCCGAAGGCTATTACATTCCCGCGCAAATCGATAATCGGGAACATCACGCGGCCCTTGAACCTGTCATACGGGTTGCCGCTTCGTGAATTGCCGACCACATTTGCCTGAATCATTTCAGCCGCTGTAAATCCCTTTGCCTTTAGATGATTGACAAGCT
The DNA here is from genome assembly GCA_002293315.1 of Ruminococcaceae bacterium UBA945. Taxonomy (GTDB): domain Bacteria; phylum Bacillota; class Clostridia; order Oscillospirales; family Acutalibacteraceae; genus Scatolibacter. The sequence goes on along the minus strand of DBCZ01000081.1, from coordinate 17,714 downwards.
CGAACCCACCCGCGGGGGCGTATCCCAGCCCGAAATGCTTGATGGTTTTATCCGTCAGGTTTCTGCTTCTTAAATATCCGAGCGCATTTCTGCCCTCCGCCGATTTTAGCCTCTCATGGAAGAAGCGTGCTGTCTCGCGGTTGATTTCGAGCACCCTGGTGCGCATACGCGCCATGCTGTCATCCATGCCGTCCTCCGGAACCGTCATGCCGGCTCTCTGCGCAAGGAAGCGCACGGCTTCTTGGAAATCGAGATTTTCAATCCTCATTATGAATTGTATCACTCCGCCGCCCGCGTTGCAGCCGAAGCAATAGAAGGAATTCGTGTTAGGGTAAATATTAAAAGACGGAGTTTTCTCATTGTGAAACGGGCAAAGCCCAAGGAGGTTTTTACCGCGCTTTTTAAGCTCGACATAGCTTTCCGCGATGTCGCCCATATTGCTGCGCGCTTCCAGCTCGTTGAGAAAATACTGCGGAATAGCCATGCAAACCTCCTTTTTAGTAAAGTTGAAAGTGGATAATTAAGGACAATTATCAAGTCATATCGGAACACCGAGGTCGTCGTTCCCTACACTGTCAATTATCAATTGCCCTTATCGGAGTGCCGAGTCGTCACTCCCTACTTGGCCGTCCAATGCTTTTGTCCTGAACTACCCATTGTCAATTGTCTATTATCAATTATACATTGCCCTTACTCCGCCCATGCGCGCGGAATGAAAATCCTCTTGAAGCACTCGACGGCGAAGCGGTCTGTCATGCCGGAAACGTAATCTGCCGCGGCGATTTCCGTGCCGTCTTCCTCCGCGATTTTCCTCATATAAACAGGAAGCTTATCCGGGTTTTTGAAATGCTCAAAAAGCGCCTCGATTATCCCCGGAACCTTTTTCTCCTCGCTTTTTGCGTATTCATTTAGATATATCGCCTCAAACAGAAAACCGTGCAGGGCGTCAAACGCTCTTTGCATATCATGGCTGAAAGCCGCTTCGCCGTTTTGACTGTTCTCTACAAGGTCTGTAATCATTGCGGTTATGCGGCGTGTTTTTGAATTGCCCAGCACCGAGGAGACCTCTTTCGGCACACTGTTTTCCTTTATCATTCCGGCTCGGATAGCGTCGTCTATGTCATGGTTCATATAGGCTATCTTATCCGCATAGCGCAGGATTCTGCCCTCCATAGTCGCGGCCTCTTCTCCGGAGGTGTGGTGCAAAACGGCGTCTCTCACCTCAGCAGTGAGGTTCAGCCCCTTGCCGTCTTTTTCGAGCTTCTCAACCATCCTCACGCTTTGCTCATAGTGGCGAAAGCCATTTGGCAGAAGATAATCAAGCGCTCTTTCACCCGCGTGGCCGAAGGGCGTGTGCCCTAAATCATGCGCGAGGGCGGCGGCTTCGGTTAAATCCTCATTGAGGCGCAGCGCGCGTGCGATACTGCGCGCAATTTGCGAAACCTCAAGCGTATGCGTGAGGCGCGTGCGGTAATGGTCGCCCTCGGGAGAAAGGAAAACCTGCGTTTTATGCTTCAGCCGCCTGAAGGATTTGCAGTGAATCACGCGGTCTCTGTCGCGCTGAAACGCCGTGCGAAAATCACCGCGCTCAGGCGGATTGGCCTCGGGCTTGTCTCTGCCAACACTCTCGTCCGCGAACTTTGCAAAATGAGAAAGTATCTGATGCTCAGTTCGCTCGCTCATTTCTCTTATGCTCATATGCTCTCCTTTCACGTATGCTCTAACCATATATACGCAAGCTCTTTTGAAAATACTTCTTTTTGAAGGATTATATCTCAAATTCAAAGTATTCGGTTTCAATATACTCGGCACTCACCCGCCCGTTTGAAGCGTCAGCCAGGTTTTTCTCGAAGGCGGTGCGAAGCTCGGGAAAGATGTGGAACGTGATTTTTACATCCTCAAGGAATTCGACATCCTCAATGATTCCGCCGGATTCGGGAATAACCGAGTTCACTTTGCCGTAAGTTGCATAATCACAGGAGCAACAAAGAATATCGCAGGCCTTCATCTTGATTTTCCCCGCCGCCGTAAGCGCGATTGACGCCGTATGGGAATACGCACGCACAAGCCCGCCCGCACCGAGCAGCACGCCGCCGAAATATCTCGTCGCGACGATGACCGTGTCCACCACGCCGCTTTTGCGCAGCGCGTCAAGCACCGGGATCCCCGCAGTACCCTGCGGCTCGCCGTCATCAGAGAAGCGCATCACTCCGCCGTTTTTAAGCACATAGGCATGGACGTTATGTGAAGCGTCCCAGTTTTCCTTTTTGATTCTCGCAATAAACGCGAGAGCCTCTTCTTCCGTCGCCACGGGCCTGCAATGCCCAATGAAGCGCGATTTACGCTCGACGAAGGAGTCTTCCGCTTCGTTTTTAACCGTGATATACTCGCCCGCTTCACTCATAATCCAGCCTCAACAAGATGAAAATGGCGATGCACAATGCGCACCGCCCTGTCATTTGCTTTCTTTTTACTTCGCGCTTCCGGCATCTCCGTAACGCTTTTTGAACATATCCACGCGTCCGCTTGTATCAACAAGCTTCTGCTTGCCCGTGTAGAACGGATGGCACTTCGAGCAGATTTCAACGTGAATATCTTTCTTGGTAGAGCGTGTGGGAATTTCGTTGCCGCACACACACTTTATGACCGTATTAACATACTCCGGCTGAATTTCTTTATTCATATCATTCACCTCTTTCGTGATAATTACAATACTATTTCGCCGACGACACGTCAGCTTTTTGATTTTATCACATCAATTATGAAAAATCAAGTGCTTTTTTGAAAACATGCGTCCCCGCTGGGCAACGCCTACTTGTCCATTGACTTTAATGCCCTTAATTATCCATTATCAATTGTCAATTATCCATTGCCCTAATTGAGTTGTTCCTCAAGATAATCAATATATTCCTCAAGACACATGGAAAGGCGGGTTACTTTTTCCGCGTTATCCCTGCCGACATAGCGAATCACAGTGTAATCCGTTTCTCTGCCGGTTACGGTTTCCTTATCCTTCGGAAAGCGGAAAATGAAGCCGTATTTCGTCATGTTCTTCGTGAGCCAGTCATATGTCTGCGAGGCCTGGAAGGTTTCGGCGTCTCCCTTGACCTTCAGGCACATTCCGGTTTGAAAATCGCTTTCGGCGGCAAGCGCGACGCTGTCCTTCGCTTCCTCACGCGCCATGACAAGCGTGAAGCCTTCCTCTTGCATGAGCCTGTCTACCTCAGCGTTATAAATTGCTTCCTGCTCGGAATATGAAATATACCCCGCCGAGAATTGTAACGCGAGGCCCTCGTTCTTCGCGGTATCAACGAGATAGCGCACGGCGCCGGCAATCTTCTTGTTTATAAGCACGCCGCTCACCTGCTCTGTCTCCGGTATATCTGTGCTTTCAGCTTTGTGCTGCGCATTGATAATCAGCAGGTTCACAGTATCATCATATACTTCAAGGCCGAATTCATCATATTGCGGCACAGCGCTTTCAGCCTCGCTCACAAAAGATATAGCAGACGACGCACCGTCTTCAATCTCCATTTCAGAGCGCATGAACGGAATGAGATAGAGAACCACAAACGCGGTGAACACCGCGGTGAGCGCGAGAATTATCACGGTGATGAGAATCCGCGTGGCGATGCCCATGCGTTTTGTCTCCTTCTGTTGCTTGCTCGCGTTGCGGACATACATGCTGCTTGTTACGCCGCCGGTTTTGGGCGTGACGAATTTCTTAAGGGCAGCTTTCCCCCTCTTTTTGCTCATATCGCTGACGATAATCTTTTTCTCGTTTTTCATCCTCTCACCGCTTTACCAATGCTGTGAGATAATTATAATACAAAATCGTGAAAAAGGGTATAGACAATTGCATAAACAGGTGTTAAAATATCTATAATTTGAGCATCACTTGGCGTTTATAACTGCGGGCAGCACAACTCTCACGGCGATTGTTGTGCTTTTTTATGGCAAGATGCTCGAGGAAAACTTGATTGGAGGGTATATGATGAACATTTTTTCAAAGATTAACCAAACCCTGTTCCCGTATTCAAAGGAATACGCGCCTATCGGGGCGAGGCGGGCAACTGCGCTCGGCTTTCAGCACGCTTTCGCAATGGCGTGCGCGACGATTCTCGTCCCGCTGCTCACAGGGCTTGACGTCGGCGTGGCGCTCTTTGCGGCGGGCATAGGAACGCTGATTTTCCACCTCTGCACAGGCGGCAGGCTCCCCACCTTCCTCGGCAGCTCGTTCGCGTATATTTCGGCGATTGCGGGCATAGTCGGGAATGACGCTTTCGGCGGCACGAAGGATGAGCAGATTTCCGCGGCAATGGGCGGAATCATCGCTGCGGGCGTGATTTATCTGATTCTCGCACTGATTGTCCGGTTCTTCGGCAAGGGGCTGATTGAAAAGCTGTTCCCGCCCGTTGTGCGCGGCGTGGGCGTGGCGCTTATCGGTCTGAATCTTTCCGGCGCCGCCATCAACAATATCCAGACGCAGTATACCGCAGACGGCGCTGCTTTGCTTCCTTTCACAGAGGGCTATGATATGCCCACATATATCTGGGCTTGGATTATTGCCGGCTTCACGTGCATACTCGCAATTATTCTTTCCAGCAAGGGCAAGGGTATGGTCAAGATGAGCTCCATCGTCATCTCTCTTGCAATGGGCTACCTGCTCACGCTTCTGCTCACGAAGACGGGCCTCGCGCCCGCTTCTCTCATGAACACTGATGTAATCGCAAGCCACGGCTGGCTGGAGGTTCCCCACTTCGTTCTGCCTTCGTTCAACTGGACGGCCATAGGCATGATTGCCCCGATTGCAATCGTCACGGTGGTTGAGCATGTCGGTGATGTGTACGCGAACGGCGAAGTTGTCGGCAAAGACTTCACGCAGAAGCCCGGTCTGCACAGAACCTTGCTCGGCGACGGTCTTGCGACTATGGTCGCCGGTGCTGTCGGCGGCCCGCCCAACACGACGTATTCCGAGAACACGGCGGTTCTCGCCGCAACGGGCAACTACAACCCGCTTTCGCTTCGCATTGCGGCGCTAATCGCGATTGTCGTCGCTTTCTTCGGCAAAGCAATCGGCGTGATTGATTCCATGCCTGACTGCGTCCTCGGCGGCGCGTGCATCGTGCTTTACGGCATGATTGCTTCAATCGGCCTGCGCACGCTCGTTGAGAATAAGGTTGATTTCAAGAGCAACCGCACTCTGAGCATCGCGGCCGTGATGCTGGTGCTTGCAATCGGCGGCGCGGTCATCGGAAACGAGGTGTTCAGCTTCCAGAATATCGGCCTCGGCATTATCGTGGGCATAATCCTGAACCTTGTTATCCCTGAGGATAAGAAGGGTGATGGCGTGAAAGTCGAAGATGAATTCCCCGAAACAGTAGAATAACACTGTATACATAAAAAAGGAGTTTAGCGGATACCCGCTAAACTCCTTTTATATTACTTCAAATATATGCTTTATTCATCTACTACAACAACCGTCGTGTTGCGGTGAAGCTGCAAGACTGAGGCAGGAACCTGCGGCGTGATCTTGCCATAAAGAGCCTCCTTGATTATGTCCTTCTTGTCGGCGCCGGCAATGAGGAGAATGCGCTTTGCCTGCATTATCGTGCCTATTCCCATCGTGATGGCTGTTCTCGGCACCTGGCTTTCGTCGTCAAACAGGCGTGAGTTCGCCTGGATTGTGCTTTCCGTCAGACCCACCTCGTGTACCTTCAGCGGGAAATAATCGAGCGGCTCATTGAAGCCGATATGCCCGTTCTGGCCGATGCCGAGAAGCTGCAAGTCGGCATACCCGAGGCTGCCGGCAAGGTTCTCATATCTCTCGCATTCGGCGGCTTTATCTGCCGCCATGCCGTCCGGCACAAACGTGTTTGCCTTATCTATGTTTACGTGATTGAAGAGATTGTCATTCATGAAATAACGGTAGCTGTTCTCGTTTTCGCCTGAGATGCCGACGTATTCATCAAGATTGATTGTCTTGATGTGCGAGAAATCGTAAACGCCGTCGTTATAGCCTTTTATCAGGTCTTGGTATGTGCCGATGGGTGAGCTTCCCGTGGCAAGGCCAAGAACCGAGCTTGGCTTAATGACTATCTGCGCGCCGATTATGCTTGCGGCCACCGCACTCATCTTTTCGTAGCTGTCTGTTTTGATAATTCTCATTCAGGTCACCTCTTTCAAGTTTTTTGCCGTTCCTTTCGCCCTATATGAAGCTGTGAAAGAACCACCGCCGAGAAGACAAGCGCACACCCGAAAATCTCTCTGCCGCTCAGCTCCTCGCCCAAAATCAGCCACCCGCTGACAGCTGAGAAAAGCGATTCCATGCTCATGATGATTGAAGCCACGGCCGGGTTTGTGCCTCTCTGCCCGATGATTTGGAGCGTGTATGCCACCCCGCTTGACATTATCCCCGTATAGAGAAGCGGCTGCCATGCGGAAAGGATTCCGCCTATGCTTGGCTTCTCGAAGATTAACGCCATAATGAGTGAGAGCGTCCCGCTGACAAAGAATTGCAGGCACGAGAGCCTCACGCCGTCTACCTTGGGCGCGATTCTGTCCACAAGCAAAATATGGAACGAAAAGAACACCGCACACATTATAACATAAATGTCGCCTGCATCGATAGAAAAATTTTCCTTTATGCTGAGAAAATATGTTCCGGCAAGCGCAATGATTACGCTCAGCCATATTTTCAGCCCCGGCTTCTTGCCGATGAAAATCCCCAGAATAGGCACGATTACTATGTAGAGGGCCGTTAAAAAGCCTGCCTTGCCGACGGAGGTATATTGAATGCCTGTCTGCTGGAAAAGGCTCGCGACACATAAAAAAACACCGCAGACCAAACCGCCGAGAAGAAGCGTCTTTCGGGTTCTCTTGCTCTCTTCCCTGAATTTTTCGATGTCACCCCTGCGCTTGATTACCGAGAAAACGGCTATCAGCGGCAGCAGCGCCATCGCGCCGATATAGCTTCTCACCGCGTTGAATGTGAACGGGCCGATATAATCCATGCCTACGCTTTGCGCCACAAACGCCGTGCCCCATATAAGCGCCGCGACCGTAAGCAGGACAGGTCCCTTAAGCCGATTCATCTGCATTTTCCCGCCTGTCTCGCGTGAGGTTCTTCATCCAGTTGAAGCGGTTGATTTTAACCACCGCGACGAAGCATTTGAGGATTTGGTCACATTTGAGGCACGCGAAGACAATCCACGGCGCAGCGCCGGAAAAATACGCGATTATCGCAGACGGCAGCACCACGCAGAAAACCGCGATGGTATCCATCTTGAACACGAATGAAATATCCCCGCCGGATTTTACAAGCCCGAAAAGTGACGCCGCCTGATAACACGAGCCGATTATCGTGATTGAAAGCACATTGATGAACTGGCGCGAGAATTCCGCACCCTCCGGCGTGGTTTCATAGAGAGAAATGAATGGGTCTCGCAAAAGGAAAACCAGAAGCCCCGAAATCAGCCCGACGGAAAGGAACATCACCTGCACAGTTTTGGCGTAGGTTTTCATCTTTTCATACTCGCCCGCACCGACCGTTTTGCCTGTGATGATGCCGACTGACGACGAGAGGCCGTTCATCCACACATAGATGAGATTATTCAGCATACCCGCGATACTCGTCGCGGCGATTACGCCCGCGTTATTATATGAGCCGAGAATTCGCGTGTTGGCCATCATATTGATTGACCAGACGAGATTGCCGCCGATTATCGGGAGGCCGTAGCGGAAGAAATCCTTCACGAGAAGCTTATCTATATGCTTCAAATCACTGAGCTTGAAGCACAGCTTTTTATCTGCCTTGAGAACATAGATGACGATGATTGAAGCCTCGATAACCCTAGAAATAAGCGTTGCCAAGGCCGCGCCCTTTACACCCATTGCAGGTAAGCCGAACATGCCGTAAATAAGCACAAAATTCAGCCCGATATTCGTGAACAGCGCCACGATAGAAATGTATAGCCCTATCTTCGCGGTTTCCACGGCGCGCATGGAGGAAATCATGACCTGCGCGATGCAGAAGAAAACATACGAAAAACCGACGATAAAGAGATATTCTCCGCCCTCACGGACGACGTTCTCCTCCGCCGTGAAAAGGGAGACAATCTGCGTCGGGAACAGCACCGCGATTATTGATATGATTAGCCCCAAAAGCGCGGCGAACTTCACGCCGATTGACACAACCTTGCGTATGCTCTCGGTATCGCGCTTGCCCCAATACTGCGCGGCTAAAATCAAAATAGCGCCCTCAACGCCGCCGACAAACAGCTGCAGAAGCGTCTGCACCTGATTGCCGATATAAACGCCGGAAAGCGCGCCCTCACCCAAGCTGCCGACCATGAGATTATCCGCAAATCCCACGCCGAACGTGATGAGGTATTGGAAGGAAATCGGTATCGCGAGCGAAAACAGATTCCTGTAAAAGCTTTTGTCACGCGTTATTATCATAGCTACTCTCCTCATGCCAATCTTAACAACCGAGGAGTATTATACTATATTGCAGGGCGGGATGTAAAGGAAAAGAGCACGGATTTCTCCGTGCTCTTTTCAATGCTATGCTATTCGTCAATTTCATAAGGCGATACAATTTTTCCATAATTATCAAGGTTTGCAATTGCGTAATCATACTCTTTTTGGTTTATGAAGCCGCTTTCCAAATTTGCTTTAAGATTTTCAAGAAGAACTTCCGTGCTTAAATTCAGATTAACTGGGACATCCGAATTGACTTTCTTCAACCTCTCTTCAATCGCTGAAGTCGCAATTAATTCACTGCTATAGCCCTTTCCATTCTCCACTTCTGTAGCGGCTTCTTCAAACTTGTTAAGCGCAAAGCTTCTTTTTTCCTGCCCGCCTTCATTCGCTTTACTGCCGGCTTCTTCTGAATTCTTCAATGCCTCAAAGTAATACGAGAGATACTTCGTATTCGCGTAGTAAGTTTCATCGCTCGCCAGCCTAATATCGCTGTTTCCAGACATCAATTCTTCCGGCTTGATTTCATTATACACTCCTTGATAAGAGCCGTTGATGTAATAGTAATCTCCTTCCGTATTCGTCCCGCCGCCTATAGTCACTTTTCTCAAAAAAAGCAAATATTTTTCTCCGAACTCAAATACAGTCGAATTTTCATCTATATATTCAATATCATCATATCTTCCGCCGCGCATTCTCACTGTTAAAGTATTGGATTCATCTTCACCTCTGAGAATACTTTCAGGTTGAAAGAAATAATCTGTATAAACTTGAAACTCTCCTTTCATTCCCTCCACAGCAAACGGCTTCGTCTTCTTGATAAATTTCCCTTCAGTTATCAATGAGGATGTTTCCATTAGCTTATCAACGGATTGTTCTTCAATCAAAGCATGAGAGATTACTGCATGAGTCGGAGTAAAATATAGTATGCCCAGAATAACAATAATGAGCGCCCCTAAGACGATAATCGCTGTGGTAACCTTTCTGTTTAAGACTTTCCTCATGATTTTCACCTCTTAATATCCTTTCGCTTTGATTGCGTCAATATCGTCTTGATAAAGGTAACGTACCGTCCTTCCAGTACCGTGCACCAAAGAATTCATGACGGAATCTGTAAATATTGAGGGATGCCCTACGCCAACAGCGTGACCCATTTCATGCAAGAATACACTCCAAGTATCATAGCATCCCGGCTGAGCGGAATTTGCAAACCGATGATATGTATTAATCAAAATATCTGCATCGCTTAACCTGTTCTCAAATGGCCACGGCCACAGTTCAACTTGTCCTAAACATACACCAACATCATCTTCACGGCCACTCCAAGTTTCTTTGTAGACACAAAACTCTCCGTTATTTCTTGAGAGCGGTCTGTCAAACCCAAATCTTGAATCGTTATCATTGTTATGACGTGAATTTGAAACTGTAGTAATCGTTACTGGACCAAACCAACCCGCATCTTTATTCCACTGCCACATTGCCTCATTCATGTGTGAATATGTCGTTTGCGTGAAATTTGATGAAGGGATATATTTTGTCCCCACATCTATTTTATGGTCCATCAGAACATATGCATTAGCTGACAACGGAAACATGTTCAAAAATAATATAAATGACATAAACAAAGCTACTAGTTTCTTGCTTTCTTCCTCTTCATCACTAACACCTCTCAATAATTATTTATCTGTCTTTACTGCAATAATCTTTCTTTTCGTTTCAACGAACCATTGGTATCACCTCTTTCTCTAACTATGTGTAATATTATATCACGCGCGTGAAAAAAATGCAAGCTAAAAAGCCGACTGCATTCACAGCCGGCTTTCACATTTTTTACCTTATTCCGCCGTGCTTGACGCGGGCGCAGACTCTGCCGGAGGCGGCGAAGCGGTTGGGTCCGGGTCTGACTTTTTCAGCGCTTTGTCGGAATATAGAGCGCGGAGCGTCTCGGTATCTGCTATGCCGTCGGGCATGAGGCCGTTCTTGGTCTCAAACTCCTTGAGCGCCTGCTCGGTGACGTCACCGAAGTAGCCGTCGTACTCAGATGTGAGGTAGCCGAGCTCCGTCAAACGCGCCTGCATCGTATTTACTTCATCGCTGTTGTCGCCGTTTTGGAGAGTGGTGTATGTTTTGTTGTCCTCTTCCTCCTGTTGCACCTGTGATTCAACTTTAGAATTTATGGCGTCCACAGGGTTTTCCGGCTCTGGGGTGGCTTCCTCCATAAGCTCCGGGAAGGCCTTGCCGCTCATACTCAAAGCCGCGGTGATGACAGTTCTGCCCTGCCATTCCATAAGCGAGGCAGGCATCTCGTAGATTCTCTTATCCTTCACCGCCGAGATTTCCTTAAAGCGCGTGTCATTCTCTATCTGCTCCTTAACGCCCGGAGCGCAGAAGATAACGTTCGGGTTCGCAATTTGCATAACCTCCATATCATACTGCCCCTGAGTCTGAATGCCGAAAACATTCGTGAGGCCGGAATATTCCATCACAACCGTGGCGAACATATCACCCGTCACCGCTCGGCCCTCTGTGTCATAGAGATAGCACGCCGTGGTGATTATATCGCTGCTCGTTTCGCGCGCAACGTCATCAAGCGTCGTGAAAATCTTTCTGGCGTTGCTTATGCCCGCCTCGTAACCCGGACCACCGCCCATAAAGACAGAAGCCACCTCGCCGTAGAGGCGCTCAAAATCCTCGCGCCCCGTTGAAAGCTTAATCTCAATCACCTGTGCGGTCTGCGCCAAAGCAGTGCTCCTGCTGTCGCCGGCAGTCGTAAGAATTAAATCAGGCGAGAGTGCCGAGATTTCATCGGTGCTTTCAGTGCTTACCTTTGGGAGGGCTTCAAGCTCCGGCTGAGTGCAGTCTTCAGAGCTTGCCACAAGCTGAGTCTCCGCGCCGATGGCAATGACTACATCCGCAAGGCTCGCTGACGCAACATAAACCTTTGTCGGCTTTGCACTTATTTCAGCACCTCCGACACTCACGGGGAATTCCCCTATCGGCGCGTCGTCCGGATTTATCTCCGCAACCGTGTCTATGCAACCGGCCATAAGAAGTGCCGTGAGAATCGCCGCAACTGACAAGGCAAATATCTTTCTGAGTTTTCCGCTGCGCATTTATCTGTCCTCCCGAATTCTCTATGTGAATACCATACTTCCTCATTTTACGGCTATATTTTACCGCAAACAGGCAATTATGTCAACTTTCGACAGAGAACTTGACTTTTCATCTGTCGAACGATAAAATAGTGAGGCTATAATGATTACGGAGCGGTATCGAAGTGGTC
>DBCZ01000081.1:2951-5942 GCA_002293315.1 Ruminococcaceae bacterium UBA945 | reverse complement strand
TCGAATCCCACCCGCTCCGCCAAGAAAGTCCAGTAACCATGCGGGTTTCTGGACTTTTTCTTTTTTTATTCAAACCGCAGAATTTTTTGCAAAACACCATTTTAGGGTAGAACTCGCTGTGTTAGGGTAGAACAAAGTGCCGTGTTTTGACCTTATTCGAATTCATCAGTTTCATCTGCATCCGTAACAGCGTTCCACTTGCTTTCGAACCCAGTTGCACTTGGAAGCGCGATTCCGTTTTCCATCGCCTGTGCTGACGATAGCTTTGAAGTATAGTCCGGGTGTGCGTAGATATTTGCCGTTGTGCTGAAATCGGAATGCCCGAGCCAGTCCTGGATCTGCTTCAGTGGAACACCGTTAGCCAAGAGCAAAGAAGCACAACTATGCCGCAGATCGTGGAAGCGCATTTTCTTCATCCCGTGCTTTTGGATGTACTGGGGAAATAGCCGGTTAAATACCCGGGCTGCATTCTCTCGCCGAGCTCGTCCACAAATATGTAATCGTCGTAGTCATAGTCGTAGCAGTTACCACAAACCTTCTTGTTGAGCTCCTGCGCCTTTTTTACCTCTGTGAAGTACTCTTTAAAGGTACCGACCAAAGGGAGCGTCCTGAGGCTGGATTTGGTCTTAGCAGAGTCTTGCTCGATAATAACCGACTTGCCGTCAACCGCGGCTGACGTAACAGTGCGTTTGATGGTCAGGGTGCCGCGATTAAAATCTATGGCATCCCACTTGAGCCCGAGCACTTCGCCTCGACGCAGGCCGTAGAAGGCCGCCACTAACACCGGAAGCTCTAACCTTGTTCCTTTCACCGCCTCAAAGAGCTGTTGCATTTCTGCAGCTTCTAAAAAGGTCGGCTGGAAGGAGTTTTTTCGTGGGCGATCCACCTTCATTGCCACATTCTGCGGTACCATATCCGTCTTCATGGCGTATTTCAGCGCCTGATGGATGACAGCATGGTAGTGGATCATCGAGTTTGGTTTGACGGTTTTCAGCTTTTCCGAATAGAACTGCTGAATGTGTCTTGCCTCGAGGTTGCGCAGACTAATCCCCTTCTTTTCGAAGTAGGGCGCAATGGTGTTCAGTGTCATGCCCTGATACGAGCTGAATGTCGTGATCTTTACTCGTACCTTCACGATGTCCAGCCACTGTTTCAGATAGTCGGAGAAGAGCATATCCGAGATCAGTCCCTGCACGACTTTCGGTGGTTAGAAGGAACTCCGAAGACGAGCAAGTTCCATCTCCGCTCGACGTTTATTGCCTTTTTGCGGCAATCCTGTGGCCACCCACTTTTGATGACGTTTTCCATTGGCATCGGTCCAACCGAGTACAACATAATAATAGCCTTTTTTTATTGAAAGAAATCCTGATACCATTTTTTATTACCTCCAGAATAATTAGTTTCGGTACACAGGCAGTCTCTCACCAATGCTTATAGTGTACTGCACCGGTGAGAGGCCTGCAAATGTGCGATTGCCAAAAAAACGCTGTCAGTTCGAATTCTTATTCTGATCCATTACAAATTCAATGACATTGACCTTGGGGATTTTGAAGCCCGTACCGATCTTTATGCACTTGATATAGCCGTCACTGATTAGTTTATAAGCCAAGTGACGGCTGATCCCGAGCATATTCTGAAGCTGTGTTATATTAACGATGTCCGTGTAGTCCGGAAACATCATCTGATAAAGCTCTTTGAGTTCAGATTTTTTCATGGCTATACCTCTCTACCTTTCGTTGTAAAAATCAAGCAAAAATTTCGCATCCGTAGCCGCATTTTTCAAAATAATTTTTCAGCTTGCGGAAGGCTCTGACCTTTCTGCCGTGATCAGAGGCATTACAAAGGCCGTTCTGTGCAGCTTATTTGCTCAGAGAGATGGGCTCGTTTGAGAGGTATAGCTGTTCTATGAGATCCCGCTCCTTAGGCGTCAGCTGATAGATAGCTTCGTACAGCACTTCGTTTCGAATGTGTTCAAACGGGAATGTGATAGTCATAAGAGAATGTCACAAAGTCGATATTGATATTTTTTCGGTAACGTTCACACTGCCGCTTGCTTTCCAGTTCTTTTGCCTTTTGTGCATCGCACTCAATGATAATGGCATCATCGCGGCTGTCACATTGTTCAAGTCGGGCAAAGTTTTTCTTTCTCTTTTTACCATCTTCGGTCTCCATAAAGCGCGTAAATTCATATCCGTTCATGATAATCCAGTTATCCTAGGCATCAGGCTTGTTGACATCTTTCTTGACTAGATAAGTTTTCATTGCTTGTAATCTCCTTTGAATTTTTGAATTTGGGCAGGCTTCAAAAACTCGGAGATTACGGATATTTAGCTATATAGCAGAGCCAAAAACGAAGCATAGGAGTCCTTTCCCGCACAAGGCGGGAAGAGGACCCCTAACACTGTACAAAGCTTTTATACACGCAAAAAGCACTGTAGAAATCGAATGGACATAGGTATGAACCTAAAGTCTCATTCGGCTTCGTACGGTGCTTGGTAGTTTTTCAGCCCTTTCGGGCCCTGCTCCGCTTACGCGATTAAAAGTCGATTTTTATTCTGTTGTTATCTTAATGCTTTTCTACTTTGTTGACGAGGAACATGGTTATGTCGGCGTCCCTTTACAGTTCGGAAAAGCGCAGTGTCAATGATATCGTTGAACTTGCATTTCTGGCATTTAACCGCGTGATGTGATGGCCTCTACCATAGACTTCTAAAACCCGAAAACCGCATTGTGGACACTTCACATCACGGCGTTCCAGTGTTTCCGCCGCCCGCTTTGAAAAAAGCAGTTTTTCTTCGGCCTCCAGAGTTAGTGATCTGAATCGCTGATCAGGGTTTTGCCTTTGCGCTTGTATCACTGAGCATCACCTCCGTGCTTAAATGCCGCAAGATATTCCTCAATCGGATGGAGCTCAAACAAATCGAGTTCTTTGAGCCGTGTTACGAAAGGAGTGTAGTTTACGCCCATCGCATCTGCCATTTTCTGAATGAT
>DBCZ01000081.1:0-2935 GCA_002293315.1 Ruminococcaceae bacterium UBA945 | reverse complement strand
TATTTCTTTAGAACACGCCGGACAAGGAATTGGGGCATAAGCAGGCAGGCTCCTGCACGGTTTGCCAGCGCTTCATTGAATGACATCATTTCGTGAAGCAAATCCGGTGCATATGTCATCTCGCCGTCGTAGTTGCTGTGGAAGGCCGCTTTTGGTGTAATGGGAAGATGCTTGTCCAAAACAAAATGAGCGCCTTCGTGCGCGACTGTGAAGCGCTTACGGCCTATCTCAGACGGGCGTTGCAGGTACTTGTCGATCACTGCAGTGCCTGCAGGAAAGACTACCTGTGTGTTTTCATTATTACGCTTAATCCATATTGGCCTGATGCCATCGGATAAAAAGCCGATCCTTCCGGGATCGGGCTCAGCAAATGTTTCGTAGACGATTGGAATTCCCAGATATTCCGTAACAAAGGCTTCGATATCCACACAGTGCAAGTCTTTATATTGCTTGCACTTGAAAAAGTCCTTTATCATGGCTTCACAGAGGTTTTCAATCTCGTCATAAGTAGTGAACTTCTTCACTGCCTTCACCTCCTGACAAAGCCATCACATACCATTTGTGATTGACTCGGTAAATATATTTTTCCGCACTACCGATAATTACCGTGTAGCGAATTCCTTCATATTCACCAGTGGGAGAATCGCTGTAGTATAGCACCCGCGCAATCTCAAAGCGTCTGCCATCCGCCCATAATACAGACTTCGGAATCAAAATGCCGTCAGACTGCATCTCGGCGTCCACTTTAACAGATACTTTTTCAACTGCGCTTCCTCCCGTCAAAGTCGCTTAATTACATGCTGTGCCACACCTTGAACGACAAGCTCCTTGACGATTATCATCTTATCTGGATAAACGTCTTGGTTCATGTATTCAAGTATGGAATGACCTCTTTTATCAAATCCGCCGAAGCGTTTGAGCGTGCTATTGCCCCCATCGTCCAGGGCGACGACAATATCGCCGATATCAGCGCTCTGTTGTTTGCGGATAACGACCATATCACCTTCGTCAATGCCGACATCCATCATAGAGTCACCCCTGGCACGGAGGATATAGAAATCGCCTTTACCGAAAAGGCTGGCAGGAAGATTCAGATACTCCTCAACATATTCCTCTTCAGGAGTTGCCTCGCCGCAGGGAATGCTTCCAACAATCTTAGCCGACGAAAGGAACATGTTCTCAGAATTGAGTTCCCGCGTTTCAATCGTATCTCCGGTATAGACCAGTCCTTGGCCTTCGTCGTTCATCTCAACGAGGTACCGGTAAATGGTTGTCCGGCTGACACCTAAATCGTCGGCGATGTTTTTGAGAGAAGGAGACCTGCCGTATTCCCGCTTCCAGTCGTTAACGAAATCATAGATCTTTCTCTTCAGTTCTAAGCTTTTTGATCTCATCGGTATCGCCTCCGTTTCGTATCCGTAACAACCGTTTCGAATAGTTATATTACATTCATTTCAGCAAAAAATTCAATGCGAAGATGCAAAAATGAAGGGACGTTATCGCCCCTCCATAGGTTTGTACATTTTATGTCTTGTCAATTTCATTGGAAATACCGGCGCATGCTTTCTGTAACATCTCGTTGTAGCATTCTTTAATATCCACTGGTGCTTTGATTTTCACTTTCCCTCCGAAGCCAAATACCCAGCTATAGAAAATGTGGCTGACCGCAAGCTTCGCAATAATCCGGAAGGAATCCATGTCGTTTGCATACACCTTAATATCCTCACCAAACTTGTCTATAATTGCATCCATTACAGAATTATCACAAACAAGTTCAACTTCTTTATGATCACCGTTATACATCCGAAACATGGTATTCGAATATAAATTGATATCAAAGGATTTNNATATGCATTAATATCAAAAAGTTTTGGCATAGGAACAGCCTTGTCCTCAAGAATTTCCGGGTTCTTGCTGATCCGATCTACACGAAAGCAACCAACTTCGTCATATTTGTCTGAAAAACCAACAACATAGTAGTAGTCGCCATTCCAAACAAGTTTGTATGGGCTGAACTTATAAATATACCCGTTATGCTTTTCTGTCTTCTCTTTACGCACGTTATAAGTGAAATACTTAAAGGCAATTTTTTTCTTCTGGTTGATCGCTCTGTTTATGGTGTCGACGATTAACAGCAATTGTTTGTTTTCGCCCTTAACACGTCTCTCAACGTCAATGTTGCGCACTAATTCTTTGGATAGGTAAGGTCCTGCAAGCTTGCTGAGCTTGTCCGCAAGTGCTTGGCTTCTGCTTTTGCTGATAAACTTTGATGAAACCACTGCATCAATAAGTACTTTCAGCTCAGCAGTGTCAAAGTCGCGGCTCACAATATGGTATAGGTTCTGGGATGACTTAATAAACTCAATGTCAAAGTCAGCCGCCATCAGCAAGTCTATGTCTTCTTTTATGGTCTTACGCCTTTATCATAACGCGACCAACGCCTATCTCATCAACGGCATTTAATTCATTGTTAGGTGAAAAAATAAATGCGTCATTCGTTATTGCATCTATGGCTTTTGTAGGCCAACCGTTTCGGATATAAAATGATCCATGTTTATTAATTTGCATTGCATTTTCCCTCTCTGCTTGTCATTCTTCTTCGATAACCTGCATCAGGTCTCCAATATCACAATGAAAGACCTTGCAGAACTTAACCATAATTTCCATTGAAACCGGAAGTCCTTTGTTTAGCTTCGTCATCGTATATGACGTGACATCAGCCGCTGCAGCAAGGTCCTTTTTCTTCATTTTGTTTTTCTTTAACAGTATCCAAAGCTTCTCGTAACTGATAATCATAAGGAGCCTCCACTCTGTAAAACAGGCATCTGTGCACAAGCTATAGATATACATGTTGCAGTATACCACAAAATAATCAATTATTCAACGAGTTTCGCAAAGTTTAAATAGTGAGTCCTGTAGGATTACAATAGAAGAG
>DBCZ01000052.1 GCA_002293315.1 Ruminococcaceae bacterium UBA945 | reverse complement strand
AAAATGACGAGCTCAATAATCTTTATCACCTTGAGAAGCGTGATTCCCGAGGTCGAAACGCCGCCGTCTTTCCTGCTGCTGCACGCAAAGAAAATCATCCACATTGCCACGACGACCAATATCGTGGGCAGCGATATGAAGATTGACGCAACTATCGACGCGCCCGTGATATCGTTGAACGAGCGCGAAAGACTGGAGAAGAAATCTGAGAACACCATACTGTAGTGTCTGCTCATCTCGCCCGAAAAAGCGATGGAAACAGCCACCGACACCGTCATCATAATCGTGAGGACCAGGAATTTACCCGATGCGCCGGTTCTTTTAAGAACATCGACGGCGGGGTTAGAGGAATAGATTTTATCTTTCATAAAAAGCCTCCGCAATAATTATTTATACTGTTTGCCTTCTTAATGATATTCTACAATAATAAAGACGAAAAAGCAAAGGATTTTTACACGCATTTCTCTTAATTTTCTCTGTCAAAATGTTCTTTTGTCTCCTCTTGTCATTTTTGCGCAGTTTTCCTTTTTGGGTGGAAATTTTATGTAAAGTATGGTATATTATGTAAAATAGCTGGTTCAATTTCAAAAGAGAAACAGCATAAGTGTTTTTTCACGGAGGTAAAGTGTTTTGAATTACATGAAAATAGCCAAAAAGCTGATTTCAGCCGTGCTTGTGCTAACGCTGATAATCTCCTCTGCACCGGCATATTCTCAGGCCGCACCGAGATTTTCGGATATTCCGAGCGGCGCATGGTACGAGAATGATGTAAACACGCTTGTCGATAAAGGAATTATCGAAGGCGTTGGGAATAATAAGTTCAATCCGAACGGCAGTTTAACGCGCGCCGAGTGTATGGTCATGCTTTCAAGGACGATTCTCTCGGCCGATGATATAAATCAATATAAAGGCTTCACGTATTTTAACGACGTCGCCAAGGGCAGCTGGTACGCGCAATATATCAACTGGGGGTATGAAGTGGGCGTGGTTTCCGGCGTTGGCGAAAACAAGTTTGCGCCCAACAAGCCCGTGCAGAGACAGGAGCTGGCCGTGATGCTCTATAATTTCGCGAATCTGATGGCTTACTCTCTGTCAAAAAATAAGCCGAGCATAAGCTTCGGCGACGCCGGCGCTATCTCCACGTGGGCGAAGTCTGCTGTAGATGCCTGCGTTCGCGCGGGGATAATCAACGGCAGCGGCGGGAACTTCCTCCCGAAGAACTCAGCTAAGCGCAGCGAAGCCTCGGCTATGTTCAACCGCTTTCTGAACAGCATGACGAAGCCTTCAAACTATACCGTCACGAGAAAGCGCGTGAGCGGGTATGCCGTAAAGGCGGTGGAGTTTAACCTCAGCAACTTCAAGGGCAACGTCGAAACGGCGTGGGACGGCATTTCAAGCAGCGAGAGCATGGGCAGCATGGTTGAGCGCACGGGCGCTAAATTTGCCGTAAACGCCGCCTATTTCGACATGGACGACTATGTTCCCAATGCAACGATAGTCAAGAACGGCAATATCGTTATCACTGACAAGGGCGGCGCGGCCACGAAGCCCTCCTTCGTCACTACGAACTCTGGGCAAAGCCTGATTCGCGATTTGAAACTGAATCTCCGTGTAACGCTCACAAAACCCGATGAACGCACCTTCACCTTTGAAAGCGTCAGCAAAAACCGCCGCCCCTCCACAGGCATCGACGCCACGAGGATTATCTTTGACAGACGCTGGGGCTCAAGCGTCGGCATCTATGTGCGTGACGCGATTGCAGTTGAGAACGGCGTGATTACGAAGGTGGTGCACGAGGGCAACGACATTGAAATCCCGCAGAACGGTTATGTGCTTTACCAACGCTCACGCCGTGAATATGAAGGCGAATTCTTTAATTCCTGCCAGGTTGGCGACATCGTGGACTACGAGGCGGTTTACACAGACAGGCGCACGGGTGAGGCCTTTGATGGCCTTGATGATTCTATCGCATCTGGGCCGAGAATCGTATTGAACGGGCAGGCGTACGGTAATTCCGGCACATACAACGAAGAGGGCTTTTACGCAGGTGACATCACAGGCGGCGGCGCGGCAAGGAGAGTTGCGATTGGCCTTAACACATCTACGGGCAAGGTGATTCTGCTGACAGCCTATTGCTCTGTTCAGCAGCTTTCCGGCTTGATGGTGCGCTTCGGCAGCAGCGAGGCTATGAATCTCGACGGCGGCGGCTCATCAGGTATTTACGCCAATGGCCTCTGGCTGCAAAGACCCGACAGACAGCTCAGCAATATAATTTATTTTAAGTGAAATTCTGTTTGTAGTGAAAGGCGCTGATTTATGCGCAAGGTTTTATACGCAAGGTTTTATACGCAAGGAAAGAAGCTTTGATGGAGATAGAATATAGTTGACATAATATTGTTGTCGTAATTCATATTTCACTTACATAAAATGAAGTGTATTTTATTATTTTAATATAAATGTTTTATGGTAATTTAACATAATATAGGTAACATAATATCATATAAGTTTCCATAATATATCCCCTTCTTCTGATTTAGAGAAGAGGGGTTGTTTTTCTATATATCAGTGGTAAACAGCCTTGATGTCTAATGCGTTATCGACGACTAAAACATCAGCCCTTTTCCCCACCTCAATGCTCCCGATTTCCGCGTCCATGCCGATGGATCTTGCAGGAATCAGCGTGGCAGCCTTAATTGCTTTCTCCGTGGGAATCCCGAAATTCACAAGGTTTTTCACCTCGTCATGCAAGTTTGAAACCGAGCCCGCGAGCGTTCCGTCCGGCAAAGTGGCCTTGCCGTTTTTGACGGTGACCATTTGCCCGCCGAGGTCATACTCCTCTCCCTCCGGCAAGCCGTTGGCGCGCATGGAATCGCTGATTACAAGCGCTCTGTCGCCCAGAACCCTGAATGCCGTGCGGAGAACCGCCGGGTGAATGTGGTGGCCGTCACAGATGAGCTCTGCGTAAACGCGGTCGTCGTCAAACACTGCGCCAACCACTCCGGGTTCTCTGTGAAAAAGCCCTGACATCGCGTTGAAGAGATGCGTGGCATGGTTTATCCCCGCATCAAAGCCCGCCTTTGCCGCATCGTAGTCCGCCGAAGTATGGGCGACTGAAACGGCGCAGTATTCGCTTGCCAGCCTTGCGAACTCCAGGCCGCCATCTTGCTCCGGCGCGATGTCCACTAGCCTGACGAGACCGCCGCTGATGTCGTAAAGCTCCTTGAAGAGAGCAAAATCAGGTTTGCGAATGAAGTCTGCCTTTTGCGCGCCCTTGCGGGCCTCAGAAATGAACGGACCCTCCATGTTCACTCCGATTACCCTCGCACCGGCAGGCGGATTCTCCGCGCAGCTCTTGGCGGCCGTCAGTGAGGCGGCAAGTATCTCTGCCGGAGCGGTCATGGTAGTCGGGCAGAAGGATGTAACTCCCTTTGTAATGAGGAATTCCGCCATTTTTTCGATGGCCTCGCGGTTGCCGTCACAGGTGTCATAGCCAACGCACCCGTGGATATGCACGTCAACAAATCCCGGAATTATTCTGTACCCCGAGCAATCCACGACCATATCCTCGGCAGAATAAACGAGCTTCTCGCCAAGTCCCTTTATCGTGTTCGTGCTTTCGTCAATTTCGATGTCGCCTTTTGCAAAGCGAAAAAACTCATCGAGATAAATTGCGTTAATGAGAAACATAATTCACCCCTGCTTATTTTCATATGGAATGAAATCCACTTTTCCGGTTGAGACTTCTGCCTTGGCTACTATAATTTCAAATTCATCACCCACCATGAGCCTGCCGCCCGCGCGGTTGCGGAAAGAGAACACGCCGTCATATTCATACGGGCCGTACGCTATATCGTCAATCGAGACGAGCCCCTCTGCGCCATTTGGAAGCCTGACAAAGAAGCCGCGCTGAACCGCCCCGCTTATCACGCCTGTGAAGCGCTCGCCAATATGCTTTTTCATATATTCGGCGATATAGCAGCTCTCGGCCTCACGCTCAGCATTTACAGCTCTTATTTCATTTTTTGAAGAGGCGGCGGCTGATTCCTTGGCAAACTCACCGAAGTCCTTCTCAATCGCTTTGCTTGATTCTCCCGAGAGGAAAGCCGACATTATGCGGTGGATTGAGGTGTCGGGATAGCGGCGAATCGGCGAGGTGAAGTGGCTGTAATCCGAGAGAACCAGCCCGAAATGCCCTGTTTCCTCCGCGGCGTATCTGGCTTTTTCCATCGTGCGGAGAACCTGCATGGAAACGAGGCTCTCACGCGGCGTGCCTTTAACACGCTCCAGTATGGCGGAAAAATCAGTGGCGCCCGGCTTACCGCTCTTAATCTCCTTACAGGGTATCCCCAGAATATCCAGCAGCTTGATGAGATCTTCGAGCCTGCTTTCGCGCGGCTGACCGTGAACACGGTAAAGGAAAGGAAGCCGATTATGCTGACCGAATTTCGCCGCACAGATATTGGCGGAAATCATCATGTGCTCTATCAGCTCTTCCGCCTCTCCCGTGGTGCGCGGTTCAAGGCCAATGCACACGCCGTTTTCATCAAGCACGAATTTGATTTCCGAGCTTTGAAGCTCCATATCCCCGCGCTGCGCGGTCTTTCTCTTCAGCAGCTTCGCAAGCTTCCGCGCGTTTTTAAGCCCCGCCATAACAGGCGCATATTTCTTCAAAATCTCAGGCGACGCCGAGCCCGCGAAAATCTCGTTGACCTCGCTGTAAACTCCGCGCACCTTTGAATTGATTATGCTTTTCCTGAAGTCATATGACGCGATTTCGCCCTCCGTGTCGAAGTCTATCAACGCAGAAAAAGTGAGCTTATCCGTACCCGCGTTCAGCGAGCATGAGCCGTTTGAGAGGTCTGTCGGCAGCATCGGAATCACCCTGTCGGCAAAATAAACCGAGGTTCCGCGCCTGAACGCCTCATCATCAAGCAGGCTTCCCGCCCTGACATAATGAGAGACATCGGCTATATGCACGCCGAGGCGATAACCCGTCTTCGTTTTCTCGACGAGGATTGCGTCGTCTAAATCCTTTGCATCGGCACCGTCGATTGTAAATATGGGCTTGTCGCGCAAGTCCAGGCGTTCGGCGATGTCAGCGTCAGTTATGGGCAGCTCTGCCTGTATCTCTGCTTCCTCAAGCTGCTCCTTTGAGAAAAAGAAGGGTATCCCCGAATGCTGAATTATCGCGTCTGCATTGACCTTTGCGCTCTCTCCGCTGCCCAAAACGGACTTTACCTTGGCAAAGCGCCAGTCTCCTCGGCTGTCAGCCTTGGGCTTGACCACGACCTTGTCGCCGTCCTTAGCACCGCCCAGATCGGCTATCTGCACTCTCAAATCGTAACGCACTGCCCCATCAGGCTTGACGCGCGCGTCGCCGTATTTATCAAGATGAAGCGTTCCTGTTACCGGGTTCTTCGCGCGTTCGGCAATGCGCCTGACGCGTGCGCTGAATCCTTTTTCATCTTCGTGCACGTCTGTGAGAATGATTCTGTCTCCGACAAACGCGCCCTTCAAATCACTGCCGTGAATGAAAAAATCATCAGCTAACTCGCCTTTGTCCGCCCTTGCGAAGCCGAAGCCCGCTGAAAGCGAAACCAGCGTTGCTTCGACGTCATTTTCAGGCGAAACGAAAGTGACGATATGATTTTGGTCAACCTTAACGTCGCCGCTTCGCTCTAAGGATTTAAGCGCGTCGTAGAAATCAGCTTTCTTACTAATTCCCGCCAGCTTCATCAGCGGACGGGACGCAATCTTTCCTTCAGGAATTCTCGGAAGCGCCGAGAGAATCCTGCGCTCATTTGCAGTGTAGGTTTTCTCAGGCGGGCGGCTCCGCTTACGCCTATTTCGCTTTTCAGCGTAAGTGTTTTTGCCGCCCGTGCCCGTGGGTATTCTCTTGCTTTTTCGTTTCTTCATNNCTTGAAATGGCGCGCTCTGTCTTCAAAATCTTTATACATATCAAACGCAGCCGAAGCAGGTGAAAGCGAGACGATGTCTCCCGCCACAGCTCTCTCCTTAGCGGCGTTAACGGCTTCCTTCATGGTCTTCACCTCAATTATCTCCGTCTTTGCCGCGTCAAAATTTGCGGCATCCATCGCGGCGGATTTTATCTTGCCGGCGGTCGCGCCGAGCAAAATGAGCGTTTTGACCTTATCATTTATCGCCCCGCCCATTTCTGTGTAATCAAGCTGCTTATCATAGCCGCCGCAGATCAAGATAATTCTCTCTTTGGCGGCAGCGAGCGTGCCGTTTATCGTGCGCGTAGGGCTTGAAGCGATGCTGTCGTTATAATACTGAACGCCCGAAACCTCGCGTACAAACTCCATGCGATGCTCCACGCCCTTAAAAGCTTTCATCACGCGGCGGATTGTCTCATTTGAGACCTCTCCGTGAACCGCACAGACAGCCGCCATGAGGTTATCTATATTATGAAGCCCCAGCAGCTTGATTTCATCTGCCCTCACTATCGGCTCTCCGAACGAAAAGACGGTGCCGTCCTCAAAATATGCCCCGTGCTCAATCTTTTCTCCACGGCTGAACAATAGAACCTCGCCGCTCGCCATGTCTTCATATGCGCGCACATGCGGCTCGTCTGCATACAGAACAGTCCTCGAAAAAGCGCCCTGATGGCGAAAAATATTCTCTTTTGCGGCGGTGTATTCCTCCATGTCCTTATGAATATCGAGGTGATTCGGGCGGATATTCGTCAGCACAGCTACATCCGGCGACTTCCTCATTGAGATTAGCTGGAAGCTTGAAAGCTCAACCACGGCTGTATCCTCCGCCGAGATTTGCTCGATCATCGGCAAAAGAGGGTTTCCTATATTGCCGCCGAGATGCACGGTTTTACCCTGTGCCTTGAGAAGCTCCGAGATGATTGTTGTGGTCGTCGTCTTGCCGTCGCTGCCCGTTATCCCATAGATTTTGCATGGGCATAAATCAAAGAAAACCTCCATCTCACTCGTAACGATTTGTCCGTTTTTCCGCGCCGCAGTGAATTCCGGCAGATAATACCTTATACCCGGCGTGCGAAAGATGATGTCTTCGTCCAGGTCTTCCAGATAGTCTTCACCAAGAATGAGCCTTGCGCCCGTTGCAGTCAGCTCGGCGGCGGTTTCGCCGAGACATTCAATATCGCGCCTGTCTCTGAGCGTGACCTCCGCGCCGCGGCTGATAAACATCGGCACAAGCGGGATATGGCTTCTGCCAATTCCGCATAGCGCTATTCTCTTGCCCTTTATGAATTTGAAAAACTGATAAATATCCATTTTACCCTCTTTTTGCAATCTCTTGATTTTCAATTGCTTTTCTCGGTGTGCCGGGTCGTCGCTCTCCGTTGTGCGGTGCCTACTGGCAATGCATTGGTTTCTTTGCCTTTTATGCCCTTAACTATCAATTATGCGCGTTGCGCGTCGCTACGCTTATTATCAATTGCCAATTGCTCTTATTGTCAATTGCTCTTATTGTCAATTGCCCTGCTCGGCGTAGCTTTCATAGAGATTATAATATATGCCGCGCTTTGCCATTAGCTCGGCGTGCGTTCCCTTCTCCTCTATGCCGTTGTCCGTCAGAACGAGGATTACCGAAGCATTCCTTATCGTCGTGAGGCGATGCGCGATTGTGAATGTCGTCCTGCCCTTTGCGAGCTTATCCAGCGATGCCTGCACTATCTTTTCGCTCTCATTATCAAGGGCGCTGGTGGCTTCGTCGAGAATCATAATCGGCGGATTCTTGAGGAACGCGCGCGCAATGCTGATTCTCTGCTTCTGCCCGCCGGAGAGCTTCACGCCGCGTTCGCCGACGTATGTGTCGTAGCCGTCTTTGAGGTTCATGATGAAATCATGCGCACCGGCAAGCTTCGCGGCCTCAATAATTTCTTCCCTTGAAGCTCCCGGCTTGCCGTATTCGATGTTTTCCACGATTGATCCTGAGAAAAGGTAAACGTCCTGCTGAACGAAGCCTATCTGCGAGCGCAAGGACTTCAGTGTGACCGATTTTATGTCTTGATTGTCAATCAGAATTCTTCCCGACGTGACGTCATAGAAGCGCGGAATGAGGTTACACAGCGTCGTCTTTCCGCCGCCTGACGGACCAACCAGCGCGACGTTCTCACCTGCTTTTACATCAAGGTTGATTTGATTCAGAATATCAATGCCGTCATCGGAATAACTGAAGCTCACGTTCTCAAGCCTGATGTTGCCCGCCGTGACCTTAAGCTCCACCGAGCCGGGCTCATCAAAGATTTCGACATCGGCGTCCATAATTTGAAAGAAGCGCTCAATGCCCGTTATGCCGCGCTGGAATTGCTCCGTAAACTGAACGAGCGTGCGTACTGACATGATGAGCGTGCCTACATACATCATATACGCCACTAAGTCAGCCGGCTGAATCTGCCCGTTCATCATGAAAATTGCTCCGACTACGAGCACAAGGATATTCATCAGGCCGTTGAGGATTCTGTTCGTGGCGTCAAATCCGCCCATGTAGTAATAGCTCTTTTTCTTGATATTCAGGAACTCTTCGTTACCCTTTTCGAATTTCTCCTCCTCGATATGCTCGTTCGCGAAGGATTTCACTACCCTCACGCCGAGAAGGCTGTCTTCAACCTGCGCGTTGATTTCACCGATCTGCCTGCGCTGACGGCGAAACTGCCCGCGCATTTTTCTGTTGAAGATGGCCGCGGCGATTATCATCAGCGGAATAGCCGAGAAGATGATGATTGTCAGAATAAGATTTATCGAGGCCAGAATAGCGAACGACGCGATGATTTTGATTGACGCGATGAAAATCTCTTCCGGACCGTGGTGGGCAAATTCCGTTACGTCGAAAAGGTCTGATGTGATTCTTGACATAATTTGTCCGATTTTGGTGTTATCGAAATATGAGAAGCTGAGCTTTTGCAGATGCCCGAAAAGCTCTGCGCGCATTTGTGTCTCCATGCGGCTGCCCATGATATGCCCCATTGAGGCCATGAAGAAGTTCGCCGCCGCGTCAATTATCCGCAGCACCATGTAGAGAAGCCCGCAGGTGAGGATAATTTCCAGCGTGAGTGCGGATAAATCGTTGATACCTATGTCTGTGATGTATCTGACCAGCATGGGCAAAACCAGCTCGCAAACCGTCGTCATAGAGGCGCAGAATAAATCAAAAATCAGAACCCAGATATACTTTTTATAATATGGTAAAAATCGTCTGAGCGTGCCGCTTTTCTTTTCTTCAAGCTTAACTTCGTGTGTTTCCATATTCTCCTCCGAATGCTGACTTCATCACAGCATTTCCAAATAATAATTCTGCCTATAATTATGTCACATATCCGAGCTTAATGCAACAAGGCAACCCGCCGGAAAGCGCGGAAAAAGGAAAAAGACCGGAAACCCGGTCTTTTTCCTTCTTTGGGGAGGAGTTGTATTGAAAAGATGCGGCTTATTTCAACCGCGCTCATAATAAACTCAATCTTCACATTGATTATATTATCTGTCCGGCTCTGTGTCAACTTTATATAGGCAGAATACATGAAGAATTTATAATTGCGATAGCAGAAAGACTATATTTTTTGAATATTTGTGCAAAATGACTTTTTTTCCGACTAGTTTCGACATATGCAGTGATCGCGGATTTATTTTCGTACTAGCGCAAATGCGCCTTGCTCTTTTCCCCGCTCCATGATAAAATCAAATCCATGAAAAACGAATTGGCAAAAGTAAAGAAAAACGATATAGTCAACATTGAAATATCCGGCATAACGGCGGAGGGTTCAGGCGTGGGAAGACACGAGGGCCTCGCTGTTTTTGTGCCGCTTGCCGCTATCGGCGACAGGCTTGAGGTGAAAATACTGAAGGCCGCGAAGAATTACGCCTACGGGAAAATCGAGAGAATTATTGAGCCCTCGCCGGATAGAATTGAAGCCGATTGCGAGCACTTCTCAAAATGCGGCGGGTGCTGCTATCGGCATATCAGCTATTCTTCCGAACTGCGGATAAAAGAACAGGCTGTGCGCGATGCAATCACACGCATAGGCGGCTTCGGCGATGTGGAAATCCGGCCGATTATCGGTGCGCAGAGCAGAGATTCTTACAGAAACAAGGCCCTGCTGCCTATCGGGCTTGACAGAGACAGAAAACTTAATATCGGGTTCTACGCGTTAAATTCGCATAGGATTATTGACTGCGATAACTGCCTCCTTCAGCCCGAGGAGTTCAATGCCGGAATTGCGGCATTCAGGGCGTGGCATGCCGCCTACTGCGGCACATTGGATGACAGTGTATATGACGAAAGCACTCACACAGGCAAAATCAGGCGCCTCTTCATGAGGAAGGCCGGAGAAAGTGTTCTGGCAGGTATCGTGACAAACTCGAACGGCGTTAAGCATGAGAACGAGTTACAGGAAGCGTTCAAAGAGAAAATCTCGAATCTCAGCGGGTTTATTGTCAACTCCAACACGAAGAAAACGAATGTTGCGCTTGGCGAGCGAAACAGAATCATTTGCGGCAATGAAAATCTGACGGATACGCTTTGCGGATTGAAGATTAGCTTCTCCCCCCTCTCCTTTTTCCAGATAAATCACGCGCAAACCGAAAGGCTCTATGCCAAGGCGGTCGAATATGCCGCTCTGAACGGCAGCGAGACGGTGCTCGACCTCTACTGCGGCGTCGGGGCGATTGGGCTTAGCATGGCCGGCAAGGCGAAGAAAATCATTGGCGTTGAGGTGGTTGAGGCCGCCGTGGAAAACGCGAGGTTTAACGCGGCACAGAATGGAATTGGGAACGTTGAGTTTATCAGCCAAGACGCTGCGCAAGCGGCGGCGATTCTCCAAAAGCGCGGAGAGCGCCCCAATGTGGTGATACTGGACCCGCCGAGGAAAGGTTGCGAAGAGAGCCTGCTCCTGACGATCTCACAGATGAAACCCGAAAGAATTGTGTATGTCTCGTGTAATCCGGCGACGCTTGCGAGAGACTTAAAGGTTCTGGCGGGGCTTGGATACAGCCCGCGCGAACTCACGCCCGTGGACATTTTCCCCGCAACAAGCCATGTGGAATGCGTGGCGG
>DBCZ01000060.1:33822-34499 GCA_002293315.1 Ruminococcaceae bacterium UBA945 | reverse complement strand
GCAAGAATGATTGTGTCTGTGTTGCCTCGTAAGAGGTCAGAGCCCATAGACATGTTCATTCCTCCTGTCATAGTTTTTGCTTGTGAGTATATAATATTCGATAATACCTCGGCTGTCAAGGTACTACTCCTGATTATATATTACAGATTCCTTAAGGAGAAATGAAAAAAAGATAAAAACGCCCATCACATGCGAAGCTTGTGATGGGCTGGCTGCGATTATTCAATATCCGAATACACTAAGTCAAACATCTCAAAAACTATAGGCGAATCATCAGTGAATTCATATCCGAGCTCTTTTCCTTCTTCAATGAAAAGCTTTTTGTGGATTTTCCTCCATTCCTCAAGCGAAAGATTCTCTCCCTCCCTGTCTATGATGTCCTGCACAACATCTTTAAACGGCATCACCAGCACGCTGCCGGTTTTAATGATAGCTCTTGGGTTGCCATACCAGTCCATGAGGATATTATATTCCTGCGGAGCCGGCGGTCTTTCTCCAGCCGCCTGATAAGCGAGGAAACAGCTCGCCGTACCTTTCTTTTCGCCGGACATTACTAAACCGAGAAGCTCGTTTGAGCATTTCTCATCTCTTGCAAGATGATATGAGTTTCTATACGTCGTCTCAGGTCCTTTGCCCGAGGTTTTGAGAAACCTTATCCAAAATTCGTTTCGCGTCAT
>DBCZ01000060.1:6215-33804 GCA_002293315.1 Ruminococcaceae bacterium UBA945 | reverse complement strand
CTTTGTCAAGCAGGCCGAGCTGCTCGCGGCTTATTCTGAATGCCCAGTTTCCTGCGGGGATTCCCGGCACATTCATCTTGGTGTCATTTCCATAGCCACCGAGGTCTTGAATCGGCACAATAACTACATTCGCGTGGCTTTCCCACAGCGTTTTGATTATCGCTTTGCATGAGGTGTTTCGTACGCCTCCTTCTGCCCAGTCAGTGCCGTCATGGCCGCTGTAATCAAGCGCCCATGCTCTGGCTTCCGGGCTTACCTCCCACAGCCAGCCGAGCAAGGTGCTGTTGTCATGCGTGCCCGTGTAGGCAAAGCAGTTTTTCTGATAATTATGCGGCAAATGAAGATTGTCGGTGCTGTCCATAAAACCGAACTGCATTATTCTCATGCCGGGGAAACCTGTTTGCTTCACAAGCTTTACCACTTCATCGTCGATTATACCCAAATCTTCAGCGATAATCCGAGATTCTCCGAATCTCTCGAGCACAGGCTTGAAGAAATCCATCTTCGGCCCGTCTATCCACTCGCCCTCCTTGGCTGTTTCGGCTTCTGCGGGAATAGACCAAAATGCTGAAAAAGCACGAAAATGGTCAATCCTTACTATATCGAACATATCGAAGGAAAGCTCCAGGCGCTTCATCCACCATGAGTAGCCGTCTTTCTTCATCTCTTCCCATTTATAAAGCGCCTGACCCCATTTCTGCCCAAACTCGCTGAAATAATCGGGCGGCACGCCGCCGACGTTTTTCGGCTTGCAGTCTTCGTCTAAGTCAAACTGCTCTCGGTTGCTCCAGACATCTGAACTGCTCACGGAGACATACATGGGCAAGTCTCCGATTATCTCAACATTCTTCAGCTTCGCGTATTCCTTGATTTTTTTCCACTGCTTTGAAAATGTGTATTCAATGAACTCAATAAATTCCACCGTGTCACGCTGTTCGTCAAGCACCCTCTCTAAAGCTTTGGGCTCGCGAAGCTTGAGGTCGTCGCTCCAGTCATACCATTCCTTGCCGAGATTTGCCTCCTTGAGAATAATATACAGCGCGTAGTCAGTGAGCCAATGAGAATTCTCATCGGCGAAAGCCTTCACGGCTTTTTTCTGCTCTGAATTCAGGCGTGTATAAGCCTTATAAAGCACATTCAGGCGGTTGATACCCAGGAATTCATATGCCGCGGCATATGGGTTAGCATATTTTTGAGAGTCAAGCTCCTCATTTGTAAGAAGCCCTTCGTCATGAAGCTGCTGTAAATCAATGAAATTCCGGTTTCCGGCAAAAGCGGATATGCTCGCATACGGCGAATTCCATTCGTCTGTCGGGCCGAATGGCAGCACCTGCCAATATTTGCATTTTGCATCGCTTAAAAAATCAATGAATCTTTTTGTGTCCTCGCCGAAACAGCCGATGCCGAAATCTCCCGGAAGGCTTGATACATGTACGAGAACGCCGCTTGCTCTTGAAAACATAGTTTTGCTCCTTTACTTGATAGCTTTATTCTATCACAAAGCATGGTGACTATCAATCTTTGAAAATCCGGATAATTAAAGTAATATTCTTGTAAGTGGTGCATTTAATGTGTTATAATAACTCTAAACTCGGTATGGAGGGATTATATGGTATATCTTCCTGTCACACTTCTGTGTAACACGCTGTTATTCCTTTGTCTGTTGTATGATAGATTTCGCTTCATTACAACAGCAGCAGCCTCTGTAATCACATATATCCTTTCACTCGTGGCATCAAGTATAGTGAAGGGGTTTTTCGAAGACGCGCTTCTTGGCGACACGATGGCCGTGGCCGCAAATGCGCTTCTGCTTTTCATTGTTTCGCTGTTTGTTTTCAGAAATAATGTCATACAAAAACTTTTCCTCGCGATACTCTGCGTTTCCAATTTCACCTTTTCGCTTCTCTTCACAGAGCTGATGCTCGGTATTATGCCGTTTAAGGCGGCAGGGCTCTTCTCCGGTATCTTTTCCGTCGCAGTAACCGTTTTATTCACACTTCTTTCCGGCTTGCTTCTTTACAAGCCCTTCAGTTATTTCAAGCTGCGCGATATTAACTTTTTCATAATCGGTATATCAATTATTCAGTTCGCACCGCTTCTGCTTTCATATGGCTCATTTGATTTTCTTTTCCCTGACTTCCCGCATTTTGGCAGAATTATAGCTTCATTTTTCTTCTATTTCATCATTTTCTTCTCCTTCCGCTCGGTCTATAAAGCAGCCAGATTCAAAGAGCTTTCACTTGATGAGGATAATTATGAGAAGTTCCTTTCGTCTGAGTCCGCCAGATTTTCCGACATACTCACCTATGTGCAGACGACGCGCTCGGTTAAAGCCTCATATGACAGCGCGATGAATTCCATCGACCAAATGATTAGCAATGGAGAGACCTCAAAGGCGCGCCAGTATATAAGCAACATTTTGCTCAACTCTGATAAGAACCCGACGCTGGAGGTATACTCAGATAATCCGTATGTCAGCTCGGTAATCGCAATGAACGCGCTCCGGGCAGAGCAAATAGGTCTTAGCTTCTCCAGCCATGCCAATGTGGCGAATGCCGCCATGAGAACCTCGGAAATCTGTGTGATAACGGACGAGCTGCTGCAAAATGCCTGCAAAGAGGCCGCAGAGGCTGACGGAAGCAAAAGAGTGAGCTATACGGTAGTGCCAACAGGCGAAACGCTTACCTTTGAAGCCGCGTTTTCCTCAAATGAGAAGCGTGATGAGAAAAAATTCAAGCTGAAAGGTAAGAATTTTTCGGATATTTTGAATTATCTTCTCTCCGATGCCGCAGAAGGCGAAAAATACCCAGAGCTAAAGAACACCGTTGACATCGTGAACAGATACAGCGGAAAGCTCAAAACCGTAAATTCCGGCGGTACGGTTATTATCAGTGTCACAATAAACTGCTGAGAGGTCATAATGGAAACTGTAAAAGAAGTTCTGAAAGCCTATGGCTTGAGTGAGGATTCAATCGTTACGCCTCATTCGGGCGGGCACATAAATGATACGTTTTATATTGATTCCGGCGCCAAGCGAATCGTTGTGCAGCGGCTGAATTCCTATGTTTTCCCGAACCCCGCCGATATAATCGACAACATGGTAAAGGTGACGGGCTTCCTGCGCGAAAAGATTCTTTTGGCGGGCGGAAATCCCGACAGAGAGACTGTGACGATAATCAAAACCGAGGACGGCAAAAGCTTCTTTTTCGATTCTGAAAGCAAGCTCTGGCGCGCAACGCTCTATATCGACGGCACGACGGCCCACGAGACGATAAGCGGATCTGAAATCCTTGAAGAGGCGGGCTTCGCCTTCGGGAAACTCCAAAGGATGCTTGATGATTTCCCTGCTTCTGACCTGCACGAGATAATTAAGGACTTTCATAACACACCTGTGAGATACAAACAGCTCATGGAGGCAGTCAAGAATGACGCCGCAGGGCGCCTAGAGGGCGTTGCGGAAGAAATTAGCTTCGCAAAGGCGCGGGAAGAATATTGCTTTTTGCTAATGGATATGCTGAAAAACTCGGAGCTGCCCTTGCGCGTAACGCATAACGACACCAAGCTAAGCAATATTTTAATTGATGATATGACAGGCAAAGCCGTATGCGTTATTGATTTGGATACGGTCATGCCCGGGCTTGTGGCGTTTGATTTCGGCGATTCCATTCGTGCCGCTGCAACCACCGCCGCCGAAGATGAAGCAGACCTTTCTAAGGTGAACTTCAACATAGAATTCTTCGAAGCCTATTCACACGGCTTCCTGCGCGCGGCAAAAGGATCGCTGACTGAAAATGAGATTCTGACTCTTCCGGACGGCGCAATTATGATGACGCTTGAGGTCGGCATGAGATTTCTCTCCGATTATCTCAACGGCGATGTTTACTTCAAAACGGCATACCCTGAGCATAATTTGGTGAGGGCGAGGAATCAGTTCAAGCTTGCGGCGGACATGGAAAGGCATAAAGAGCAGATGCTCAATTTAATAAAGAAATATGCGTAAATCAGGAGGAAATTATCATGAAGGTAGCGGTTATTGGGACATGGCACGTGCACACGCTGGAGTATGCGGAGGCGATTCAGGCGAACCCGAAGTCTGAGCTTGCCTGCTGCTGGGATTCAAATGCCGAGCGCGGCAAGGCCTTTGCTGAGAAGATGGGCATTCCATTTATGGAAAGCCTTGACGACATTTTGAATGACGCCTCAATCGACAGTGTTCAAATTACCACGGCAACGACGGAGCACATCAAGGTGATACCCGCTTGCGCAAAGGCCGGCAAGAACATCTTCACCGAGAAGGTTATCGCCACAACAAACACAGACGCAAATATTATCGCCGATGCGATTAAATCAAGCGCCGGCAAATTCACAATCTCATTCCCTCACAAGACCTTCCCCACCGTCAGAGCCGCCAAAAAGCTCATGGACGACGGCAAGCTGGGCAAGATAACTTACGCAAGGGTACGCAACGTTCATAACGGCAGCACCGCCAACTGGCTGCCTGAAACCTTTTATGACGCAGCTGAAACCGGCGGCGGCGCAATGATGGATTTAGGCGCACATCCGATGTATCTTCTCGGCTGGTTTTTAGGTGAGCCGAAGTCAATTGTTTCCGTGTTCACCAAGGTGACAGGCAGAGCCGTGGAAGACAACGCCGTGTCGCTGTTTGATTTCGGCGACGGCGTCATCGCGGTTTCGGAAACCGGCTTTGTAAGCGAGGGAAATCCGTATACAATTGAAATCAGCGGAACTGAGGGTGCTGTACTTGTCCACAACAACACAGTGGAGTATTCAAGCCGAGCGGATACGGACGGCAAGTGGGTGACGATGGAAAACCTGCCCTCACCTATGCCGTTACCGGTCAATCAGTGGATTGATGCCGTTACGGATAATACCCAAGCTCCGTATGGTCTTGATGAAGCACTGCTGCTCACGAAATTTATGGTCGGCGCCTATGAGGCGACAAACACAGGCAAAGCTTATAATTTCTGATTTAGAATAACAATGACAAAAGGCTAACAGTTATGTTAGCCTTTTGCTTGCTTTACTTCATTTTTGCAGTAGAATCATTAGTATCGAATGCACAATGCTGTAAGAAGCATTTTAATATGAATTTTCATTACTTTTTCTCCAGTCATATTATTTATTCATATAAAAAGTATGACAAATTCCTTAGCAAATAAAAATTTATGCTTCCTTGATTGCAAATTCCTTTTCGGAGAAATCTATCTCATATTTCTTTTCGGCCTTCACATTGCCCTCAAGAATCTTCTCCGAAACCATGTCTTCAATATCGCTCTGTATAACTCTTCTGAGCGGTCTTGCGCCATAGCTCGCGTCATAGCCCTTGTCAGCAATGGCATCCACGGCATCCTTACTGAACTCTATCGTTATGTCCATGTCTGTCAGCCTGTTTCTGAGGTTTCCGAGCATATTCTCCGCAATTCTCACGGTGTCTTCCTTCGTGAGCTTATGAAACACGATTATATCGTCCACGCGGTTGAGAAATTCCGGCTTGAAGAGGGATTTCAGTTCACCAGTAACAAGCTCCTTCGTCTTCTCAAAGTCTTTTTCGGCATTATCTCCGCTCTCCGCGAAGCCGAGGCTCGTCTGCTTGTCTGTGATAAGCCTTGCACCGACATTTGACGTCATAATGATTACGGCATTTTTGAAATCCACAACCTTGCCCTGTGCGTCTGTGAGCCTACCATCCTCGAGAATTTGAAGGAGGATATTGAAGATGTCCGGGTGAGCCTTTTCAATTTCATCGAAAAGCACCACGGAATACGGCTTTCTCCTGATGGCCTCTGTAAGCTGCCCGCCCTCGTCATAGCCNNACGCTGTGCTTCTCCATAAACTCCGACATGTCGATGCGCACCATGTTGTGCTCGTCGTCGAACAGGAACTCGGCGAGCGACCGCGCCACCTCCGTCTTGCCCACGCCCGTCGGACCGAGGAAGATGAACGAGCCAATCGGCCTGTTTTTATCCTTAAGGCCGACACGGCCTCTTCTGATTGCCTTGGCTATAGCCGTGACCGCCTCGTTTTGCCCGATGACCCTTTTGTGGAGAGTTTCTTCAAGGCGGAGAAGCCTCTCGCTCTCCTCCTCTGTGAGCTGCGAAACAGGCACGCCTGTCCACATAGAAACTATGTCAGCTATATCCTCGGGCGTGACGACGGTATTGCTGCGCTCGTTCTTTGCCGCCCATTCGTCGCGCTCTTTTTCAAGTTCTGCTTCAGCTGCCTTCTGCTTATCGCGGAGAATCGCCGCCTGCTCGAAATCCTGTGAGGTCACCGCCGCTGATTTCTCACGCTCGATGTCCTTCACCCTACCTTCAAGCTCCTGAAGGTTTTCCGGTGCGGTGAAAACACGCAGGCGCACTCTCGAGGCCGCCTCGTCAATAAGGTCAATCGCCTTATCAGGCAGGAACCTGTCTGTGATATATCTGGCTGAAAGCGTCACGGCCGCCTCAACGGCGTCGTCCCTGATTTCTACCTTATGATGTGCCTCATATCTGTCCTTAAGGCCCTTAAGAATCTCTATGGCTTCGTCTTCACTCGGCTCGCCGACGAGAACCGGCTGGAATCGCCTCTCCAAGGCTGCGTCTTTTTCAATGTGCTTACGATATTCATTGATTGTGGTGGCGCCTATTACCTGAAAATCACCCTTTGCAAGAGAGGGCTTCAGGATATTTGCGGCGTCGGAAGCGCCCTCCGCAGCACCTGCGCCGATAATCGTGTGAAGCTCATCAATGAAGAGGATAATGCTCTCGTCTTCCTTGACCTCGTCAATAGCGGATTTGATTCTCTCTTCAAAATCTCCGCGATACTTCGTGCCTGCAATCATTCCCGTTAAATCAAGCGAAATAATTCTCTTGCCCCTGAGGATTTCCGGCACCTCTCCCTCGCGTATTTTAATTGCCAAGCCCTCCGCGACCGCTGTTTTACCCACACCGGGTTCACCGATTAGCACCGGATTATTCTTCGTGCGGCGCGAGAGAATTTGGATGACGCGCTCAATCTCTGTTTGCCTGCCTATCACAGGGTCGATTTTACCCTCCTGCGCAAGCTGAGAAAGGTCTCTGCCGAATTTTTCAATCGTTTTCTCGCCGCTCTTTCCGCCGACGGTATCGTCTGCACTGCCCTGCCTGTTCGCGGCGCCTCTGAGTATATCCTGCATCTCGGCAATCACAATATTGGGCGACGCGCCCTGTGCGGCGAGAAATCTCATCGCGTAGCTTTGGCTGTCTTCGATTATTGCGAGCAAAATATGCTCTGTGCCTACATAATTACCTCCACTTGTTTTCGCGGCAATCATCACCGCGAGCTGAACTATTCTCTTTGTGCTCGGCGAAAAATGTTGTGCCGTCAGATGCTTTTTTTCTCCTGTGCCGATTCTGTCTCTTATCAGCTTCAACGTTGCGTCTTCCGAAACGCCGAGCTTATTCAAAACGTTATTAGCTGTTCCCGAGCCCTCGCGCAAAAGTCCGAGCAGAACATGCTCGCTGCCGATATAATCATGCCCAAGCTCCTCCGCAGACTGTATCGCCAGATTCATCGCCTTGTTTGCCTTATCAGTAAAACCGTCAAATCTATACACAATGTCACTCCTTACTGCGCCTCAAGCGCCTTTATTTCATCTCGTAAATGAGCCGCCTGCTCATAATTCTCCTCGGCGATTGCCTCTTTGAGAAGCCGTTGCTTCTCCTCAAGCGCCGTCTCTTCACGTATGGAAACCATTGCCGGCACATCCGGCGGGTGGAAGCCTATCTGCCGCATTCCGGCAAGAGGCATATCATATTTCGGCATTGCCGGATTCATCGAATCAAGAAATCCTGTGCCTCTGAAAAAGCTGCCAAAACCATTTCCAGAGCTCGGTTCAATGTCAAGCATTCCAAATCTTTGCATACAGTTCTCGCAGAGATGCGCTTCTGTCAGCGCTCCGTTCATCATCACTTTTATGTGAAAGTTCGCCTGGTTCTGCCTGCATTTTGTACATAGCATATTATCACCCCTTCTAGCCTCTGCAAATCAGAAGCATTCTTTTGAATATTTCAGCACGCACTTTATCTCTGTCTTCCTTTTCAAGCGCTGCCAAGGCTTTATCCCCGGTCGCCGCCGCTATGAGGTTGGCTTCTATCGGCGACATGATCTGCTGATTAAGCATGTTTTCAATCATCATGCGCACCGAGCCTGCGTCAAGAGACTCCCCGATTGAATTGATGATATGCATTATCATATCCTCCTTGGGCAGCTGACGCCTTATAATGCGTATATACCCTCCGCCGCCTCTTCTGCTTTCGACTATATATCCGTGTTCCGGCGAGAAACGCGAGGTTATAACATAATTTATCTGGCTGGGCACACAGCCCAAGGTTTCGGCAAGCACATTGCGCTGGATTTCAGCAGTGCCGCCGGCCGCATCCATAAGCTCCAGAATATAATTCGCCACATTGTCACTTATTCTCATTTTTCCTTCTCCTTTGCCTTTGACTTTCTTTGTCCTTTATTATTATACCACACTGTATCTCTATGTCAAGCCCAAAACGATAATCTTTTTCATTTACAACAAGAAAAGAAAAGCCTTAGAATAAGGCTTTTCTTTAGTATGATTTCGGCCTATGGCTCGATTATATTGAAGTCGGGCTTGAAGCTTACCATAAATTCATTGAGCTTATCAAGCACGGCTTCATCGCCGTCAATCATGATTTGCTCGCTGTTTGAAGCTTCGGGTGAAAGGAGAAGCGACATTACCTGTTTGCTCGGCACAGTCACCGTCGCGTCTGCGTCATCGGCAATTACATCTGCCTGATAAAGCAGAACACCCGACTTAACCGTGATTAGATATGTTGTGTCTCCCTCAACATTGAAGTTGATTTTCAGCTCTAAATCCTGAGCCTTATTTGAATCAAGATGGATTCCCATATAATCAAAGACCATATATGGCTCCATGGAGCGCAGAATATCGCTTCCACCGGAGGACGTCGTCACTTCCACGGCGGTTCTTCCCTCTCTCAGCTCTTTTGCGCCTGTTAGATATGCCGCGCGCCACACGCCGCTTTCGGCCTGATATCCGAGCTGTTCCAAGGCATCTGCACAGAGATAGCGTGCCTCCTGATTTTGCGGGTCAGCAAAGATTATCTTCGTCGTCACCTCTGCAACCCATTGATATTCGCCCTTTTCAAAGTCTGCCTTGGCTTTCTTCATGATTTCGGCCGCGCCGCCCATGTATTCCACGGTTTTCTTGGCATTCTCGTCCGGAGTAAGCGGGTTCAAATGAGCCGGATTCGCATCATACCACCCCATATAGCGCTGATAAACGGCCTTGGCGTCATGAGCCACCGTGCCGTAGTATTGGCGCGTATACCACACTTTTTCGAGCTTCTCCGGCAGCTTGAGCATATTTGAAATCTCATCTGAAGTATAGCCCTGATTTATATAGAGCAGAGTTTGGTCATTGATGAATTTATACATTGCCGCAGTGTTTACCATATATTCATTTATAACGGAATTGCCCCAATGCGGCCAGTTGTGCGATTGAAAAACCACCTCGGCTTCTCCGCCGTATCTCGTTACGGCCTCCATGATATATCTTGCCCAGGCATTGCCGTCGCGAACCTGCGCCCCGCGCAGAGTGTAAAGATTGTGAAGCGTGCCGGTGCAATTTTCCGCCGCCCAGAGCGCCTTTTTATCAGGGAACCATGTGTTCATTTCAGCAGGCGCTTCAGTGCCGGGCGTCATCTGAAACTCCATTGTGATTCCGTCTACAGTGCGAAGCTCTCCCGTCTCCATTATAATGTCATTCGGGGAAATATATGAAGCTGTTCCGATAGGTACGCCGATGCCGAGCCCTACTGCAAGCCTCGTTTTCTCTCCCGGCTCAAGATTCTTGCCGTACATATAGTCTGCCCTGCGCAGCATCGCATTGCCCGCATAAACATTTTCGCTCACGGCGCTTTCGACGAAGCCATTGGGGACTATTATGGGAATATCGCGTTCGGTCACTTCCTCCTCGCTCACAATGCCCTTTATTCCGTTGTAGTGGTCAGTGTGGGGATGGCTGATGACAATCCCTGTAACCGGGCGCTCGCCGAGAGTATCGTTTATCAGTTTCAATGCCGCCTTTGAAGTTTCCACATTTGTCAGAGGGTCAAAGATAATCCAGCCGGTGCTTCCCTCGATGAACGTGATATTTGCAAGGTCATATCCGCGTACCTGGTATATGCCGTCCGTCACCTCAAACAACCCGTATAAATGGTTGAGCTGCGAATGCCGCCACAGGCTGGGGTTAGATGTATCCGGCGCTTTTTTGTCCTCAACAAAAGCGAAGGCCTTCTGGCTCCATACCACCTCACCACTCTCATCAGTGATTTCCAGTGCTTCAGGCGAAGCAAGTAGACCGCGTTCGGCAAATTCAAACTCTTGCTCGTCATTGAAATCAAGAATGTCATAAACCGCCTTATTCTTTTCGGCGGTATACTGCGTTGCCTCCTTGAGTTCAACATTCAATGCGTTCTCTGAGCTATTGCATGCGCTCAATAAAAGCAATGCTCCCATCAAAGTGAGTGATATTCCGCGCTTGAAAAAACACTTTTTCATTGTGGATGCTCCTTCATCAATCTCAGGTCTATCTATTAGTTAAGATTTCATTTATGGCTACGCTCAATTTCAATTTTTCTTGAACAAACTCCCTTCGGGATATATGTATATTTCATAGCAATCTCTCCTAGTATTGATTAAGCTTGGCTTTGCGTTTCTTCATGAATGCACCCGTCAAGGTCCTTTCGGCTGAAAATCTCCTGCCTGCCACGTTGAAAAGAACTATATCCGCGATTATAAGAAGTAACGTGAAGGTGAAAATCGGAAGGAAATCCACATAGAAAAGCCCGTTGAACTGCATAAGCGAGATGATGACAATCGGCAGCAGAAAATACCCGATTGTCTGCAGGCCTTCTTTCATACTCTCCATTCTCGGCGCAAGCATGCTGATGAAAAGCGCGCAGAGCATTGAAAGCGCCGGCATAAGCAGAAACAGAATCACAAGCCACATCGGATCAAAGAAAAA
Organism: Ruminococcaceae bacterium UBA945; assembly: GCA_002293315.1. Taxonomy (GTDB): domain Bacteria; phylum Bacillota; class Clostridia; order Oscillospirales; family Acutalibacteraceae; genus Scatolibacter. The sequence goes on along the minus strand of DBCZ01000060.1, from coordinate 22,742 downwards.
TGAGGCTGAAATAAAAATGCTTCCTAAGCCCATGACGACTGTAAAAACTGCGAAGCATATCAGCGAAATGACCACTGACATCATCGTTGACGCAATTACCTTGGCATTGAATATATTTCTGGGCGATACAGACGAGAGGAAGAGCGTCTCCAGCACACCGGAGTCTCTCTCCGAAATGAAGGAATAGCATGATGCGCCTATCGCCGTGATAATCGGCACGGCCAGAAAAAGCATCGGGCAGAGCAGGCGCGTAAAAGCATACTGCATCTGCTGGCGATAGGTCATGCCCTCAGCCTCGGGAGGAAGAATGGAGAGGATGGCCTCGGGAAAGCTCTCTCTTGCCTCTACACCGATGATTGAAATCGCCACGAGAAAAACAGCCGGAACAATCACGACAAGCAAAACAGGAATCAGAATCAGCAGCACCTTCATGCCCCTGCCCGTCCAGATCTGCCTCGCGTCGTTTCTTGCTATTACCGCCTCAGCCGAGCCCAGAAGCCTAGAGCCCGAGGTCTTCTTCGGCGTCTTGCGGCTCTGCTGTGTCCTCGTCACCTGTGACGCCCGTGTAGGCGACGTCTGTATAGGCTTTCTGCGCAAATTCTTCTGCTCCAACTATGCTTTCTCCTTCCGAGATAATATCATCATCAAAGTCTTCCTCTGTTTCCGGAACCTGCATGTATTCTCCGCTTGTGAAAGCGTTATAAATATCTTTAAGTGAGGGCGTTTCAACCGTTGCTTCAATGATTTCACAGCTCTCCGCCGCTTTTTGAATGAGCGCCGGCATTTCATCTTCAGAAGAAATCTCTTTGCCCCATCTTCCGTCAGCTGTTAAATTGAACTCGGGCGGCGGGTCACACTCATCTGAAATTTTCAGCAATGCTCTGTGCTTCAGCCCGCTTTTTTCAAGGAGCGAGGCTTTGTTGCCCCTCGCGATAATCTCACCGGCGTCCATAATCGCAAAGGTGTCACATATAAGCTCCGCGTGATTTTGATGTCGCGTTGAAAGCACAACCGTCGTGTTCTCTTCTTTAGCGATATAGTCTATCATCTTTTTCACCGCCAGTGTGGTTTCATAATTCATGCCGTCAGTCGGTTCGTCAAGCAGAAGCAGGCGCGGAGAGTGCAGCAGTGCCTTTGCGAGCATTAGCTTCTGATGGGCACTCGTCGGGATTCGCGCGGTTCTCATATCTCTGTATTCCCAGATTTCAAGATAATGCAGCAGGAATGAGATTCTGTCGAGCGCATCATTTTTGTCAATGCCCTGCACAGATGCAAAATGCAGCAAATTCTCATTTGCCGTGAGATTCTCATATAGCTTCGCGGTTTCAAGGACCGCACCAAGCCGCGAATGCTCCTTTGCTGCCTCTACTGCTGGGTTAAGCCCCATGACGGTGCAGTCGCCGGAGGATGGTGAAGAAAGGCCGCTGAGAAGACGCATGAGCGTCGTTTTTCCGGATTTTGCATCGCCGACCAGCGCAAACCGCTCTCCCGCGCCGATTGTGAGATTCATCTCTCTGAGCGCAAAAACTCCTTCATATTCTTTTGTAAGATTGTTCGTGACGATAATCGCCGCCATATTTACCTCGCTTCGGATGTTCCCTTCTCTAAGAGATAGGTTGCTTCTAAATCTGAAAGATGCAGCTTCACTGCCAGCGGATATTTGTAATAGGCCTCTCCCATAGTGTAGCTGTTCCCTTTTGCGCTATCGTCGAAGCCGCCCATGTGCCATCTTATCGCCACTGCCTCGGCTGTTTTTAGGCGAATAAATCTCTCAATCAAAAAAACGGATTTTTCGCCGTGACCGTACGGGAATGCGTCGTCTACAGAATAAAAGGGTTTCTTCTCCCATTCACCGGTCGCATCGTTTTTGACGTTCCTAGTAGAAATTTTATAAAACTGCGCTTTGCAAACATCATGCAGAAGTCCGCATAGAGCGAAGCTCTCTTCCGAATCTCCTTCGTCAAAATGCTTCTCACGCAGAACCTTATACACATTCAGGCTGTGCATGACCAGACCGCTTTCGCAGGCGCAATGGAATCTTGTACTTGCCGGTGCGGTGAAAAAATCAGTTGAACCGAGCCACTCGAGGAATTTATCCGTACCGTCTCGGCTTACATGCGCTTTGAAGATGTCTTCAAACTCTCTCTTAAATTGATTATCCATTATATCTCCAATTCCTTAAAAATTCTTAAAGCATATCTTTTGATTGATGAAATTCTCTGATAAATGATAACACAAAATCCATTCTTTTTCAATTCCTTTGCAGACAAAAGCCCTCTCATTCGAGAGGGCTTATAATGCTTTATTTCAGTTGATTCGTGCCGAAAGCAAAACTAAATCTGATGTAGTTATCTCACCGTCTCTGTTGACGTCTGCCGCCTTAAACTGAACCGCGCCGCGTTCACTGGTTCCAAGCAGCATGTGCTGCGCTTCTCTGATATCAGAGCCGTTTATCGTCCCCGTGGAGTTTGTGTCTCCCAGAATTACAATGCTCTTCCCTTTAGCGCGAAAGCCTGTTTTGAGATAGCCCGATGCCACAATAGCGTCTTCCTCGGAGAGAACGCTAATCTCTTCTTTGATAAACTCATCCTTAAGCTGCTTTACCGTCATTTTTTCCGGCACGAAGAGATAATCGCCCTCCACCTCAAGTGATGCGGGGAAAGTGTCATCTTCCAAATCGGAGGATGCGCCCGGCTCAGACTCCGGCGGCACCTCGCTGAACGAAGAGTAAAAAGTAATATATAGCTTTGAGCCACGCGAGACGACGGCGTTCTTTGCTGAAATTGCCATAATCTTATCATTGAACTGATATATGCGCGTGTTCCCGGTGCTGATTTCGGCTACGCTGACCTCCCCGCTGCCGGAGACATATGCCACATGGGTGTCGGAAATCGCGTGATAAATGTATTCAGAAGGTGCAATTTCACATCGAAAAACAGGAGAGGTTCGCTCATTTTCAATACGATTTATCACGCCCTCCAATGTGATGAAGTGATTGGCGCTCAGAAATCGAAACGGAGTTTCGGGAAAATCTTCTGACAAAAACTTACCGAAATCCCCTTTTTCAAAACAAAACAGCTCATCTGCATAGAGATAAACATTTGCGCCTCTGCTTTCAAGAAAAGAAATCGGCGCCTCCAGCCTGAAGCTATCCTCAAGCCCCTCGGGACTGAGAGAATGAAGCTCCATGGGAGAATCACGATACGAAAAGAAAAGCTTGCCGCTTTCATGCAGTGTAAAGAATTCCAAAGCGTCAAGGCGAATATTAAAAATAAATTCCTCGGAATTCAGATTTTCACACAGCACTCTTGAAACGGCAAGCTTTTCAGCATCCTCATAATAAAAGCTCGCGAAGTCACCGTCAAAGCTTACGCTTACTGCATGGAAGTCAAAGCTTTGCTCGCTGAGCCTGCTCCCACCTGAATCAAGCAGAATAATCTTCGTGTTACCGTCGTTGTAAGCCAGCACCTGCGTCGCGGATAAATCTTCAAACAAAAGAATTTCAGCCTCAGAGGATTCAATCGTCGAAATTTCTTCAAATTCTCCGCCACTATATAAAGCGCCGGCGCCGGCGAGAACAGCCAGGACCGTCACCGTGATGGCGGCCAAAGCAAAAAAAGCCAGTTTTGCCGACGCTTTCATAGAAATCATCCCTGCATGCATTATATCTTTATTATACATGCAATCTGACATCTTTCAACAAAATTCGACGATTTTCTTAGTATAGTGAAATATTTGTACTGATTAGTGATAAAGCAAAAGAGAGAGGATTATCCCTCGCTCTTTTCGTTAATCATATTCGCCTTTTTGGGCTCCATTTTGGCTTTCTTTCTTCCATACAGCGCCGTGTCTGCAACGACCAGGATACCGCCGCCGATTACGATTAAGTAATAAGTGATGAAGCGCCACACCATCACGCCGAAATATAAGTCATTGTTCGTGAAATACGGCGCGAACAGCGAGGTGAAGGCCAACTCCTGCGCACCGGAAGCCCCCGGCATCGGCATAAACGAAACAGCCGACTGCAAAACAGCCTGAATCATGAACACCTCAAAATAAGGCATATCCTTATAGCCAAAGGCACGGAAAACAAAGTAGATTACGCTCATCTGGAGGATAAATTCGGGAAAAGACAAAACTATGCCCAGCACAATGCTTCCGATCTTTTTGTTGAAGTTATCAGTGTAGCTGCCGAAATCCTTCTCGAATCTGTCAATGGAGATGTTCACGTTCGGGTTATTTCTCAGAAACTTGAATTTATTCGCAATCCATTTCACGGCACGGCAAAGCCTGGCAAAAAAAGGTCTATAGAAGAGTGATGAGAAAAAGAGGCACGAGAGACCGTTAATTATGAGGCCAAGAACAATGAACGGAATCATGTAGCCTGTCTGCACCTCAAGCGTATCGTAGATGAAGATAAATGAAATCAGCGCGCATATCTCAAAGGCCACCTGAAAGCAGAAGAATTTCATCAGCAGCACTGCCGTGGACTTCCCGGGCGGCACCTTGTCCCTGTAAAGACGCGAGGTAACGCCGTCTTTCTGCTTTGAGGTCTCGATTTTCTTGAAATTATCCCTGTACAGATATGCCGATTGCGCCGGCTGCCCGCCGGTTGAGCTGGGCGTTATTGCAGAATAATAAAGCCCGATTATCCCGACTTTCAAGCTATCAAGATAGCCGATAAGAATCCCCTGGCTTTTCATCATAAAGCGAATAATAATGCTCTCCAGAATGATATATGCGAGAAGCGTAAGAAACGCCAGAGAGAGAAAACCAGGTGTTAAGTTAGAGATGGTCTTGAAAACATCCTTAAATTGGTTTCCGAAAACACCGAAGAGGAGCATAATCAAAACTGTTACGCCGATGTAAATCCAGCTCCAATTAATTTTCCTCTTCCTCTTTTTCTTTATGTTGTCAATCATTTCCTGTTTTTCCATGTTATCCATGCTTATCCTTCTGCGGCCTTTACTTTATTATAGATTATTTTGAGTCCGTCAAGCAAGAACGTATCGCTGAGCTCAATATGTCTTCTGCACTGTTTCACAACGGTTTCGGCAAGCCCGCCCGTTGCAATGATTCTGCATTCATAACCCAGCTCTTCTTCAATTCTTCCGCAAAGACCGTCTATCATGGCTGCAGAACCGTAAATTGAGCCGGACTGCACACATTCGGCGGTCGACTCCCCAATCACGCTCTTCGGCGCCTCAAGCGTCACAGATGAAAGCAGTGCCGCGCGGCTTACAAGCGCCTCAAGAGAAATGTTGACGCCCGGTATAATCGCGCCGCCGCGCATGATTCCGTCTTTATCGAGCACCGTCAAGGTGGTGGCCGTGCCCATGTCAATAATTATGCAGGGCACTGAGTAAAGCTCCTTCGCCGCGACGATCCCGACGATTACATCGGCGCCGGTGGCTTCGGGGTCTGTGATGCCTATGTCTATGTTTTTCATCGTATCCACGCTTACAATCAGCGGTTTTATGCCGAAAAGATTAGTCACAGCCTTTGCTATATACTGCTGAAGCCTAGGTACGACAGAGCTTATCACCACGCCGTCAATATCTGAGACAGTGACGCCATAGAGCGCGAGAATATCTTTAATTTCCACCGCGTATTGGTCCTGCATTCGCGTGGAATCGCTCGTCATTCTTGAAACAAATCTTAATTCTTCACCGTCAAAAACGCCCATCGTTATATTCGTGTTGCCAGCGTCCATTGCAAGAAGCATAGTCTCCTCCGTAATATTTCTTCAAATCCATATCGTCTTATTTTACCACAGATTTCTCGATTCACAAGGAATTAATTCAAATATCATCTCTTTTTAATATTTCCTTAATCTTTTTCTTTACAATGAAGCAAAAAAAGCTTATCATTTCAATGATGTGAGTTGCACAGAACAGTATTATATTTGAAAGGAATACAAAATGCTTTTTGGAAAGAAGATTCTTGATTATTGGGACGAGATTATCTCCGACCTTACGAAGGTCATAGCTATCCCCTCTGTTTCCATCTCGCAGGAGGGCGCGCATCCGTTCGGCGAGGATTGCGCGGAGGTCATTGATTCCGTAATGGAAATGGCAGGGAATTACGGGCTGTCAGCCAAGAACGTAGATTATTACGCAATGCATGCCGAATACGGCGAGGGCGAGGAAAACGCCGTTGTAATGGCGCATCTCGACGTGGTTCCGGCCGGAGAGGGCTGGGAGAATCCGGCATATGAGCTGACACAAAAAGGCGGCAAGCTCATCGGGCGCGGCACGGGCGATAACAAGGGGCCGGCAATCGTCGCGCTGCATTGCCTGCGGGCGCTTAAAGATGCGGGCGTCGCAGGAAAAAGGAAAATCCGCGTCGTGCTGGGCGTGAGCGAAGAAACCGGCATGGAGGATATGCGCTATTATTTCTCAAAAGAGCAGCTGCCCACGATGGGCTTCACGCCCGACGCGAGCTATGGAATCTGCAACTGCGAAAAAGGGCTTTTCAGCTATACCGCCGAAGGCTCAAACGATTCTGCCGTCGTGAAAAGCTTCAAGGCCGGCACAGTGCCGAACGCTGTTCCGTACAAGGCTGAATGCAAGGTTATCTGCACCGATGAAGAATTCTCGGCGCTCAAGGCCAATGCCGAAAAGCTTGAGGGAGATTTCATTATAACCCAAACCGAATGCGGCGCGGAAATTCTTTCCAAGGGTAAGGCGGCACATGCTTCCACACCGCAGGAAGGTTTTAACGCAGCTTCATATCTCGTTGAACTCCTCTTCTCTGTTTTCAGCAGTGAGAAAATGGGCGCTTTCTTCAGTTATATCAATGATAAAATCGGCACAGCGCACGACGGTTCGCTGATGGGTGTAAAAATGTCTGACGAGGAAAGCGGTTCGCTTACCTTCAACCTCGGTATAGTCGAGTGTAACGAAGCGAAATGCTCGCTGACCGTGGATATAAGATACCCCGCGACCAAAAAAGGCGCCGATATTAACGCTATCATCAAAAAAGCTACCATTGATGCGGGTTTGAACTATACTCTGAAACACGACACCGCCCCGCTTTACCTGCCTAAGGACAGCGCCTTTATCCGCCTTTTAAAAGGTGCGTATGAAGACACCACAGGCAAGCCATGCGAAATCTTCTCAATGGGCGGAGGCACCTATGCCAGAGAAATGAAGGGGCATGGCGTGGCCTTTGGTGCCGGCTTCCCGGACAATCCGGATGGCGAGGCGCACACAGCCAATGAATTCGTCTGGGAAGAAAATCTCAAGCTGCACGCGCAGATTTGCCTTGAAGCCATGTACAGAATGCTCACGATGGAGTGATTATGAGTGATTTGATTAAGCCCGATGAAATTTTCCATAACAAAGAAATAAATGCCCTCATTGAGACGGCTGACGCCTCACTTCACGAGATGGGCTTCACCGAACACGGCTTCGCCCACGCCAAGAGGAGCAGCAACTATGCGCGCGATATTCTGGCTTCTCTTGATTTTCCCGAGCGCACGTGCGAGCTTGCCGCCATTGCCGGATATATCCATGACATCGGCAATGCGATGAATCGCTGCGACCATGCGCATACGGGTGCAGCCCTGGCTTTCTCGATTCTCAGAAGCCTTGATATGCCGCCCGATGAGGTGGCGCAGATTTGCTCAGCTATCGGCTATCATGATGAAAAAACAGCATACCCCGTAAATCCTCTCGCCGCCGCTTTGATTCTCTCAGATAAGAGCGACGTGCGGCGTACAAGAGTCCGAAAAGACGCCGTTCTAGCGCTTGATATACATGACAGGGTGAATTATGCAGTTGAAAGCACCTCTCTTAAAATTGACAAGGATACCTCCTCCTGCATCTTCAACGTGGTAATTGACACAGCTATCTGCCCTGTCATGGAGTATTTCGAGATTTTCCTCGAAAGAATGGTGCTCTGCCGAAAGGCGGCACAGCATCTCGGCTTGGTGTTTGAACTCATCATCAATAACACGAAGATTCTCTGATAAAATGCAAACCCATCACATACGAAGCGTAAGCGTAGTTTGTGATGGGTTCTTTTTATGCTTTTACTACCACCTTGATGGATTCATCGCTCATCTGCATCGCGATTGCTTCGGGCAATTCGTCAAGTGTGAAGGTATGCGTTATAATCGGCGCGAAATTGAGCTTGCCGGAATTTATTAAATCAACCGCCCGCTGGTGTGTGTCCGGATTCACGAACGAGCCGCGTATTGTCAGCTCTTTCTTAAAGATGTCGAAAAGCTGCAAATTATACGTGGCATCAACCTTCGGCACACTGAAGAGCAGTATATTCGCCCCCTTGGCGGCAAATTTCAAAGCGCTGTCCACCGCGGGAGTATTCCCCACACACTCAATTACTACGTCCGCGCCGTCTGCTTCAAGAAGCGAGTTCACTTCTTCATAGATGCCGGGCTTTGTCGGGTCTACGGCATAATCTGCGCCGAGATGCAAGCCCGCTTCCCTGCGCTTTGCATTAGGCTCGCTTAAAAGTACCTTAGAAGCGCCCGAAAGCTTCGCAAGCTGTAGCATTATCAGCCCTATCGCACCGCCGCCTATTATAACCACCCTGTCGCCGGCTCTTATGTCGGCCAAGTCTATCCCGTGAATGCAGCACGCAAGAGGTTCCGCCATCGCACCGATTTCAAAAGGCATCTTGCCGTTAAGAACAAAGGCTTGGCTCTCCGGCACAACACTGTATTCTGCAAAGCCGCCGTCTCTCGTCACGCCGATGGCCTCCATGCTCTCGCAGAGCTGCTTTTTGCCGTTTCGGCAGAATCGACACTTCCCGCAATATATATTTGGGTCAATCGTCACATGGTCGCCGACCCTAATACTTCTGACATTTTCGCCGATTTCCACCACCTCACCGGAATACTCATGCCCCAGCACAACCGGCGGATTCACATCGGCAGAGCCCGGCTCGCCGTGGAAAATATGTACGTCAGTTCCGCAAACGCCGCAGAATTTATTCCGAACAAGTATATCTCCCGAACCTATATGCGGGATTTCAACGTCCTTTACCTCGAACCTGCCTTTTCCCATAAAAAGCGAAGCTTTCATTATATCCTCCAGAAAAGCAATATGTTTTAGCCTATTTTAACTGTTTTACTTCTCTATTACAAGCCTTGATTTCACAAGCTGTCTGTTCACGCCGAACGCGATGAAGTAAGCCGCCACAACCGAGACAGCATCTTTTATAAGAAACGGTGCAGTCGCCGCGAGAAAGGCCTCAAGTAAGCTTATATTGCTTACGATTGAAAGATGCAACATACCGAAGAAATGAAGCACAAGGATTGATAACGTGCCCACAACTATTGAAAGCCATTTATGCTTAAACTTCAATGCTAGACCGCAGATTATCGTCATGAGCGGGAAGGCATAGATGAAGCCGCCCGTCGGGCCGAGAACCTTGCCTATCCCGCTGCCGAAAGCCGTGAACACCGGCAAGCCGACAATGCCGAGCATGATATACACCATCACCGCGATTGTTCCCTTTTTCGCTCCCAGCATAAAGCCGCAGAGCGCAACGCCGAAGGTTTGCAGAGTGACGGGTATTCCTGTGGGCAGTGGAAATGAAATCATCGTGAGCACTACTATCAGCGCCGCAAAAAGTGCCGTTATTATCATTGACTGTGTTCTGTTCTTAAACTGAATCTCCAATTTCTCCTCCTATTTTTACGCAAAATTCTTTACTATGCTTACCTCACCCGCCATATAGGCCTTTGTCTCGCCGGAATCAAGCTTTACAATCAGGCGCGCGCTGTCGTCTATGTCAACCACCGTGCCGCTTTCTGATATATCGCCCTGCGTGAAGACAATCTCCCTGCCTGTCAGAAATGAGCGCTTTCGATACTCCTCCATGAAGGCTTTCTCTTCAAGATGGTTATAATAACCCATGAAGGAGTTGAGGATTTCCGCCGCTAGCCTGGCTCTTATCCGCTCCGGCGGTGCGGTTTCATAAAGAGCCGCCGCAACCTTGCTGATTTCCTCCGGAAAACCGCCGGGCGGCTCAGTGATATTCACGCCTATGCCGAGAACGGCATAATTGAGCCCGCCGCTTTCAAAGTCAAGATTAGCCTCGGTAAGAATACCGCACACCTTTTTGTTCTGATAATAGACGTCGTTCACCCATTTTATGCTGGTTTCCTTGCCCGTAACAAGCTTTATGCCCTTTGCCGTTGCAACGGCGGCGGCAGTTGTGATGAAAAGCGCCTTCTCCGCCGTGAATTTTGGTCTGAGCAAAATGCTCATGTAGAGGCCGCTGTTTTTCGGAGCTTCAAAGCTGCGGCCGAGCCTCCCCTTGCCCGCCGTCTGCCTGTGGGCAATCAGAACAAGATTTCCGGCTTCGCCTTTATCTCCCAGCTCTTTGAGAACCGTCTGCGTTGAGGTCACCTCATCGCGCACTATCACGCGAATCTCTGCGCATTCTTTGCTTAAATATTTCTTCACGGCGAACTCCGAAACTGAGTCTCCCTCAGAAACAAGCGTGTATCCCTTGTTCGTGACCGCAGAAATTTCATATCCCTCTTCCTTGAGCTTATTTACTGCTTTCCAGACGCTGTTCCTGCTCACACCCAGGCTTTGCGCTATCTCCTCACCTGATATGGCTTCAACTGTGTTTTCAAGCATATTAAGCACTTTTTCACGAATTGCCATGCGTTCCCCTCTCCTTCATTTTCCTTGATATATTAGCACCTCACCCGCTTATTGTCAACTCATTTATTTGTTCACGGGTGACAATCTCAACATGAAAGAAGCCGCATATTGAAAGCGGCCTCATAAATCATTCGGGCTTGAAGCTGTCCTTGAGCTTAACCGCTCTGTTGAAAACAAGATGCTCACTTGTGCTGTCCACATTGTCCACGCAGAAATATCCCTGCCGCATAAACTGGAATCTGTCCTCCGGCTTGGCGCTTTTGAGGCTCTCCTCCACTTTGCAGTTCGTGATAATCTTGAGCGAATCCGGGTTCATGCACTCCAGGAAATTCTCTGCATCGGGGCTTTCCACCGTGAAGAGATTGTCATACAGCCGCACCTCGGCGTCGAAGCATGTTTTTGCGTCAACCCAGTGTATCGTGCTTTTTATCTTCCTGCCGTCGGCGGGGTTTCCACCACGGGAGTTCTCATCATACTCAGCGTACACCTCGGTGACATTGCCGTTTTCATCTTTTTTACAGCCCGTGCATTTGACTACATACGTGGATTTAAGGCGCACCTCGTTTCCGGGGAAAAGCCTGAAATACTTTTTGGCGGGTTCCTCCATGAAGTCCTCACGCTCAATCCACATTTCACGGCTGAAGGTAATCGTCCTGTTGCCGTCTTCGAGCTTGTTCGGATTATTCTCAATCTCGAATTCCTCGCTCTTGCCCTCCGGATAATTCATGATGATGAGCTTAATCGGGTCAAGCACGGCCATCACACGCTTTGCAGAGATGTTCAAATCCTCACGCAGGCAATACTCCAAAAAGGCATAGTCAACAGTGCTGTTTACCTTTGCAACTCCGTTTCTGAAGTTGAAATTCCTGATTGCCTGCGGCGTATATCCTCTCCTGCGCAACCCACGGAGCGTCGGCATTCTGGGGTCGTTCCAGCCGCTGACTAGATTCTCCTCAACCAGCAGACGCAGCCTGCGCTTGCTCATGACTGTGTGCGTGATGTTCAGGCGCGCAAACTCAATCTGGCGCGGCCTTGACGGCAGTGTGACATTATCAATTACCCAATCATAGAACGGACGGTGGTCTTCAAATTCAAGCGAGCAGAAAGAATGAGTTATGCACTCTATGGCGTCTTCAAACGGATGTGCATAGTCATACATCGGGTAGATGCACCATTTATCGCCGGTTCTGTGATGCTCGGCGTGACTTATGCGGTACAGGACCGGGTCGCGCATATTGAAATTGCCCGAGGCGAGGTCAATTTTCGCCCGGAGAGTATATGCGCCGTTAGAGAACTCTCCCGCCCTCATACGCGCGAAAATATCGAGGCTTTCGGCAATCGGCCTGTCACGGTTCGGGCTTTTCGCAGGGGTTTCGGTGTCTCCTCTCATCTCCTTCATCTGCTCGGGCGTGAGGTCATCAATGTACGCCAAGCCCTTGTTTATAAGCTCGACAGCCCCGTTATACATCTCCTCGAAATAGTCTGAGGCATAATAGAAGCGGTCTTCCCAGTCAAAGCCCAGCCAGTGAATATCCTCTATCATTGAATCGACATATTCTGTGTCCTCTTTGACGGGGTTTGTGTCGTCCATGCGAAGATTACACTTGCCGCCGAATTTCTCGGCAGTTGCAAAATTCACATAAATCGCCTTGGCATGGCCAATGTGAAGATAACCGTTTGGCTCGGGCGGGAAGCGTGTGTGAACCGTCATGCCCTCATATGCCCCGCCGGGGCTCAAGTCTTCTATGACGAAATCATCTACAAAGCTTGTGCTTTCTATTTTTGACAAATCTGTGCTCATATAAATCTCCTTATGATATTTTCTCAAGCCCCGATTTTAACCTTTTTACAGCCTCATCTTTACCGAGAAGTGCTAAAATCTCCATTGCGCCACCGGGTGTGACGACAGTTCCTGCCGCTGCAATTCTTGCGGGCCACAGCAATGTGCCGTTCTTCACGCCGAGCTTTTCCGCCAGGGCAATCAGGCAGCCGTGAATGCTTTCAAGCGTCCAATCTTCAAGGCTCTCCAAGGCTTCAATGGCTGCTTTCAGCATGATCGGGGAATTCTGTAAATCCGTTTTGCTTTTCTTGTTTATGAAGAAATCCGCAGGGTAATCCGGCAGCTCCTTAAAGAATGCGAGAAGCCAGGGGATTTCAGTAAATTTTGTAAGCCTCGGTTGCAAAATGGAGCGGAGAATCTCTGTATTGTTCTCTTTGCTCCCGAAAACCTCCTTATAATACCCCTGCGCGTGAGAAAGGAACTCCTCAGGCGGCATTGCTTTGATATATTCGCCGTTGAGCCAGGTGAGCTTGTCGTAGTCAAAAATTGACGGCGATTTGCTTATGCCGGCTATCGAGAAATTCTCCACAAGCTCGGCGAGTGTGAATTTCTCTCTGTTATCCTTTGGCGACCACCCGAGCAGGGCAATGTAATTGGTGATTGTTTCAGGAAGAAAGCCTTCTTCCACCAAGCCCTGAAAGCTCGTCGAGCCGTGCCGCTTAGAGAGCTTTGACGTGCTGCCGTCTTCGTTTTTGCCCATAATCAGCGGCAGATGGACATATACGGGAATATCCCAGCCGTATGCTTCGTAGAGAAGCGAGTATTTCGGCGTAGATGTGAGATATTCGCTGCCTCTGACGACATGCGTGATTTCCATGAGATGGTCATCGATTACATTTGCGAAATTATACGTCGGATAGCCGTCTGACTTCAATAAAATCTGGTCTTCAATCTCCTTATTCTCAATGCTGATTTCACCGTAGACCAAGTCATCGAACGAGGTGCTGCCGTCAACCGGCATTTTCTGGCGAATCACATAGGGCTCGCCGGCGTCAAGATGCTTTTGCACCTCTCCGGCAGAGAGGTCGCGGCAGTGGCGGTCATAGCCGCCGAATTCGCCGTCCTTATGAAGAGACTCCAGCCTCTCCTTTGAGCAGAAGCAGTAATACGCCTTGCCCTCCTTCACAAGCTGCTCAGCGTAGGGCTTATATATCTCCTTGCGTTCACTCTGGACATACGGGCCGTATTCCCCGCCGACGTCAGGTCCTTCATCGTGCTTCAGGCCAACCTCGGCGAGCGTCTCATATATTACTTTCTCCGCGCCTTCGACATAGCGCTCTCTGTCAGTGTCCTCTATCCTCAAAATGAAATCCCCGCCGCCCGATTTGGCGATGAGATATTCATAAAGCGCCGTGCGAAGATTCCCGACATGCATCATGCCTGTCGGGCTGGGCGCAAATCTGGTTCTAATCTTTAACATATTTCCCTCCGCTATCAAAAGCTATGCACTGTATTATACTACAAAAGCCCCCGTAAGCAAAGGGGGAAATTTCATTCTCTGGGTCTTGCATTTATCCGCGGCTTATTATATAATATTAAAGTTATCGTCATATCCGGGTGTGGCGCAGTTGGTAGCGTGCTTGACTGGGGGTCAAGAGGCCGCAGGTTCAAGTCCTGTCACTCGGACCAAAGGCATGGGCATTTCTTTTGGAGTGTCCATGCCTTTGTTTTTGCGTCTCATGGACTTGAACCGTAGGCATAGCGAACGAAGTGAGTGGAGAAGTAAGCAATCGAAGATTGCGACTTTTCAAGTCCTGTCACTCGGACCATGCCGANNTGAAGCCCTTGGCTTCTCGCATGTGGTGGATTTTCTTTTTTGAGGGACTTGAACCTTTGGGTATAATATTTCATGTTAAAAATACTTGACATTAAATTAATTTCACTGTATATTATTAGAAAATAATTATACTTGTGAGGCATCACTTATGATATTAAAAAAACTTAAACTCTGCAATTTCAGAGGATATAAGAATTTCGAGATCTCTTTTGATGAGAATATGAATGTAATTATTGGAAGAAATGATGTTGGCAAATCAACAATTCTAGAGGCTCTGGAAATTTTTTTCAATAGCGAACGGCTCAAACTTGAAAAATCAGATTTATGTGTATTTGCAGATTCAGATACTATCTCAATTTCCTGCTGTTTTGATGTTGGAGATGGAGAAATAATTCTTGACACCATTCCTACAAAATGCAAAGATGAATATATATTAAATGAAGACGGATACCTTGAAGTTAAAAAAATTTGGAACTGTTCAGGAGAAAATATTACAAAATCGTCTCTCAAGACTTTTTTAGTTGCAAATTACCCAAATTCATATGAAACTCCACTTTTGTTGGAGAAAATATCGGAACTCCAAAAAAAATATGACGCATATAAAAATGACCCAATTTATATCCCAGAAAAGAGAACTATTTCGGCCGAACTCCGTAAAGCTATATATTCAAAAGAGCTTATACCGCCAATCAGATTTCATCTTATTGATATTGATATTTCAAAAGAAGGAGGGAAAGAAATATGGTCTCCAATTAGTAAGCAGTTACCTCAATATTTCCTTTTCCAATCTGACCGAAAGAATACCGATAAAGATGATGAGATTCAGAATCCATTAAAAGAGATTGCAAAATCCATCTTACTAGATATGAACGAAGAAATTGAACAGCTTCAAAATAAGGTCAAGACAAGTGTTGAAAAAATAGGAGAAAGAACCCTAGAAAAACTCAAAGAATTTGATTCTTCAATTGCAAACGATATACGTCCTGTTGTTACACTCAAGCCGCTAGATTCTTCATTTGTTTTTGATTTAAAATCAGATAATGGAATACCACTAAATAAGAGAGGAAGCGGTATTAGGCGTTTGATTCTTCTTAGCTATTTCCGTGCTGACGCTGAAGAGTCCATCATTCAAGATATGGATAGACAGGTTATTTATGCAATTGAAGAACCAGAAACAAGTCAGCATCCGGATTTCCAACGAATGATTCTGGATACGTTAGAAGAATTATCCGTGAAACCCACCCACCAAATAATCATGACTAGTCACACCCCAGAGATTGCGAAACTCGTAAATTTGGAACAATTGATATTTTTAAAAAAACTTCCCGATGGAACCATATTTTCAGTAGTAGATGAATCAGAAAAAGCAAGAGGCATTTCAAAGACATTAGGCGTACTCCCCTATGCTGAAACACAAACGATTATCTATTTGGAAGGAAAAAATGATGTGAGTTTCATTACTAATATAAATCAGCAAATCGACGAGTTGAAAAGTATCATTGACTTAAATGAAGAAGATATATCACTTATCCCGTTGCAAGGAGGGAACTTAATCAGTTGGATAAATAAAGACTACTTTGAAAAGAGTAATATTAGAGAAATATATATAGTTGATAATGATGTCCCCAAATACAAAAATTTGATTACTGAGATTAATGAGAAAAATGATAAACGTAGATATGGATGGACTACAAATAGAAATGAAATGGAAAACTATTTGCCATGTAAACTGATTGAAAGTGAATTTGATGTTGACTTATCAATGTATAAAGATTCTTGGTATGAAATTGACGTTCCAAAATTACTCGTCAATTTATGCATGAAAGAAATATGTTGCCTGCAAAAACGAGAAATAGTAATAAAAGAACGCTTGAATTCTAAATTATCAAAGAGACTAAGCAAAAAAGTATTGGAAGAGATAGACGCATGGGAAGAAATTGAAAATTGGTTCAAAAAAATAAAAGGTATACATGAAGGTACATATATACATAAACCGTAAAAGTTTAGCCCCCACTCACCTGAGCGGGGGCTCTTTATCGTAAATTGCGACTAAACCTATAAGCCGAGTTCTGTCTTGAGCAACCATCTATCTAGTGCAGATGTTGCCATCTGCCTCATGCCACCACCACGGAACATGCCGGACAAGCATATCGTTCCCCCACGGTGTTGCTCCGGATAGGGTTTACATAGCCGTGCGGTCTCCCGCACGCTGGTGGGCTCTTACCCCACCTTTCCACCCTTGCCAGCCGCAAGCTTACGCGTGT
>DBCZ01000060.1:6058-6193 GCA_002293315.1 Ruminococcaceae bacterium UBA945 | reverse complement strand
CGGAGCTCGGACTTTCCTCAGATACAGGCTTTCGCCTTGCACCCGCGGCTGCTCAGTTTACTCGCAAAATACACAAAATAAAGGTTAGAACTGTCTCTCTTGAAGCATCTTGTTTTTTTCGTCCCAGAGCTTCTG
>DBCZ01000060.1:582-6010 GCA_002293315.1 Ruminococcaceae bacterium UBA945 | reverse complement strand
AGCGCGCGCTCTTTATAGACGCTTTTTCCCTTGTCAAAGATTTGCGTGAGCAATGGAACAGCCCTGAAATTCTCAACCGTCTTGCGCTTCCATGTATATTCGGGGTCAAAGAGCGTATACGGCTCGTTTTCGTCGATGGTTTCATCGCGCAGCGTGATGACGTCGGCGATTGCCTTGTCTGTCTCTTTGTCGTAAAGGCGGTAGAGATTTTTGAAATCCGGCGTGGTTATCTTTGAGACGTTTTCGCTGACCTTTATCTTCGGAACGATGTTTTTGTCCTTGTCCTCCGCCGCGACGAGCTTATACACCCCGCCGAAAACGGGCTCTGATGCCGCCGTGATGAGCCTCTCACCCACGCCGAACAAATCCACACGCGAGCCTTGTGAGAGCATATCAGTGATGATGTATTCATCAAGCGAATTTGATGCGCAAATCTGGCAATCCTCGAATCCTGCATCATCGAGCATGAGCCGAGCTTTCCGCGAAAGATAGGCGATGTCTCCGCTGTCTATGCGGATTCCTTTTGGCCTGAAGCCCTTCGGCACAAGGACCTCGTTGAAAACCTTAATTGCGTTTGGCACTCCTGATTTGAGCGTGTTATATGTGTCCACAAGCAGCGTGCAATTTTGAGGATATATTTCGGCATATGCCTTGAAGGCATCGTATTCGCTGTCAAACAGCTGCACCCAACTGTGNNGCCATCGTGCCGAGCGCAGGCACGCCGAAAAGCTGATCGGCAAGCGTACACGCGGTTCCGATAGCCCCGCCTATATATGCCGCCCTCGCACCGTAAACAGCACCATCAAAACCCTGTGCCCTGCGCGAGCCGAACTCCATTACAGCTCTGCCCTGTGCCGCGCGGGCAATGCGGCTGGCTTTGGTCGCGATAAGGCTTTGATGGTTTATTGAAAGCAGCACCATCGTTTCGATAAACTGCGCCTGAATCGCAGGGCCGCGGACAATCACCAGCGGCTCACCCGGGAAGACCGGCGTGCCCTCAGGCACAGCCCAGACGTCACAGGAAAAATTGAAGCTTTTGAGATAATCAAGAAATTTCTCATCAAAAAGCTTTTTGCTTCTCAGGAATTCTATGTCTTCATTAGAAAAGCTAAGCCCCTGCAGATACTCCACAAGCTGCTCAACACCCGCCATAATGGCATAACCGCCTTTATCCGGGATTTTCCTGAAGAACATATCAAAATAACAAATCGTGTCTTCATATCCGTTCAGAAAATATCCGTTGGACATCGTTATCTCGTAGAAGTCTGTCAGCATTGTAAGGTTCTCGCGGTTTATCAATTCATTCATGTCTTCACCCGATTTTCATTTTTTGCGCCATATTATTATACCAATTATTAAGCATTTATTCAATTCTTTTATTTGTCTGCCACGTCTATCATTCGAGAAATAAGCCGCTCTGCTTGATTTTTTCCTTTATATTGCTATAATAGAAGAAAAGTCTTCTATGGGATGGGAGGATTTACATGAGACTCAGAATGCAACCTCTTGGCAACAAGAACATGGTAGGCGCCAGAGTGGAGGCATCACGAAAAGCTCAGGGCATGAAGCAAAAGGAATTGCTTGCCCAGCTGCAGGTAAGAGGAGTAGACTTAAACGCCTCGGGGCTCTCAAAGCTTGAAGGGCAAATCAGATTCGTCACAGATTATGAACTCCTTGCCTTATCTGAAATACTCGGCTGTTCTGTGTTTTGGCTTTTGACCGGCAAAGAATCTGCGAAATGAAAAAAGCTCCGTAAAACGGAGCTTTTTCTTGTTTACTGTTTAAGGCTTATTGAGCGATGCCGTTCTTGAATTTATCGTACCACCCGTCTATTTCCTCGTCTGTGTCAATCCTCAGCAGACGGAAAATCTCTCTCGCGAACTCCAGTGCGGCCGTTTCGTTTGCGGTTATGAAGCCGCCGTCGGAGACCACCTGGGCTTCAACGAAATTTCCGCGCCCCTTGTAGCCGGCCTCATCCTTCAGCTCACCCATGAAATAATCAAGCTCATCGCCCGTATGCTTCACGGCGTCTAGAATCCCATGCTTCGCGAGAAAGACGGTCGCGCCGCAAATCGCGGCAACCGGCACGCCTGCTTCGTGTGCCGCTCTGATAAAATCAGCGATTTCGTCATATCTGTTTTCGCCCCATGCAAATCCGCCGGTCAAAATTATCATCGCGGTGTTATCAAAGCTTTTATGCCCACTGATTACATAGTCTATCTCTGCTCTCAAGCCGCCGATAGATGCCTTTGGCTGCTTATCAATTGCGATTGTTTTTACCGTGTATTCGTTAACTGAATTGACCTCCGGGATAACATAGCTTGCTTCCCAGTCTGCCCATCTATCCGTAAGAACCAGTAAAACTTCTTTAGCCTGCATTCATTTCCTCCGTTAAGATTTCAAAAAATCTATCCTTGGCATAGTATTCCAGCCAAGGGTCGTGTCCGCATTTTTCCAAAATGTATGTTTTGATATTTTGAATCCTGCTTTCCAAGGGTACTTTTATTCCGCCCACCGGGTGCGGGTCATTTTTGCCATGAATAATAATGACAGGACATTTGATTCTACTCGCAAAGTTAAGTAGCTCGCCGCTTTCTCGCATTGGAATTATTTCATTCATCAACGCGTTATATTGCTTCTCGTTAAAAGCAATCATATCATTCGGCGGATTTTTTATGAGGCAGTAATTATCCGGGTTATATTCCGCATCAGGAGAATACAGATTCGCAGTCATAATATCTTCTTTCTGCTTTTCCGGCCTAACCTTTATGCTTCTTGCCTCAAGCAACTGCGGATAGTAGTTTGCGTCGAACAGTCCGCTGCCGACTAAAATCAATTTACTCACAAACTGAGGATATTTTGCGGCAAACATAAATGAAAGCCACACACCCCATGAATGCCCTATCAACACCACTTTTTCAAGACTATATCTCGACACAAGACTATATAATTCTTCTGCGAGTTCGTCTATAGAATATCCCTCCTGCAGATGTTCCAATATCCCGAACTTATCGCTCAAACCCTTACATAGACTTGCGCAAGAACCGGGCGCGCCGGGCCCGCCATGTACTACTATCGCTTTGTAAGGCAAGCCACCGTATTCTCTGCAATTCACCATAATACCACCCGTGCCGATTATATCATTTTACGCTGCCTTGTCAAGCAGCTTTTCAGCCGCGGCAAGCTTGATTGCCACGCACAGCACCTCCGCCGCCTGTTTGAGCTCTTCAATCGGCGGGAAGGTCGGCGCTATTCTGATGTTCGTATCGTCGGGGTCGTTACCGTACGGATATGTAGCTCCGGCGTCCGTGAGGACGACGCCGGCTTTTTTGCAAAGCTCAACCACCCTCTTGGCAGTGCCCTTCATCACATTAAGATTGATGAAATATCCTCCCTGCGGGTCATTCCACTCCGCAATATCCAGACCACCGACTCTCTCATTTAGCATATCAATAATAAGCCTGAACTTCGGCTCGATGATTTTCCTGTGCCCCTGCATCAAGGCTCTCACGCCGTTGATGTCATGCAGGAAAAGAACATGTCTGAGCTGATTCAGCTTATCCGAGCCGATTGTTTCCGTGCAGAAGCGCTTCTTGATTTCCTCATGCGTTTTCGGGCCTGTACCGACGGCGGAAACACCCGCGCCGGGGAAAGAAATCTTTGAGGTGGACGCAAATATCAGCGTCATATCTTCCTTGCCGGTTTTCAGGCATTCGTCATATAAGCTCAGAAGCTTAATATCTGTCTCTCTGAGCGTATGAACGCAGTAAGCGTTATCCCAAATGATTTTGAAGTCTTTGGCGGCGGGCTTGAGGTTTGCAAACCTCTTCACCACCTCGTCAGAATACGTTATGCCGGTCGGGTTAGAATATTTCGGCACACACCAGCAGCCCTTGATGCTCTCATCAGCCTCGACAAGCTTTTCAATCATGTCCATATCCGGGCCGGAATTCATCATGGGAATTGCAATCATTTCTATGCCGAAATATTCTGTTATGGCGAAATGTCGATCATACCCCGGTGACGGACAGAGAAACTTGACCTTGCCCTGCCTGCACCACGGCTCGCAGCCGCCGAAGCCATGAGAGAAGCCCATCGACACACAGTCAAACATAAGCTGGAGGCTTGAATTGTTGCCAAGCACAATCAGCTCCATCGGTACGCCTGTCATATCGCTGAAAATCTTTCTCATCTCGGGAATACCGTTCCAGACGCCGTAGCTGCGCGAATCGTTGCCGTCTGAGTTATGGAATTCGGTTCTGGCGTGCAGGGCCTCTAAAACGCCCAGCGCTAAATCAAGCTGCTCTGCAGACGGCACGCCTCTCGCCATCACCAGATTCAGCTTTTTCTCGCATAGCCTCTTATATTCATCCGACGCTTTAATATATATCTCTTCCGCCTGATTCTGTAACATAACTTACTCCTGTTTTGCATTTTTATTTAGCTTCCAAATTCAAATAATCGCTTGAAACTCATTATATCTTACCCCACAAGGCAAAAAAATGCAAGATTTATTTCTAAATCCTGCATTTTTTATTTTAGAATTCAGCCACTCCGGTCGTCCTTGGGAAAGGGATAACATCTCTGATGTTTGTTATGCCCGTGAGATAGATAATCAGGCGCTCAAAGCCCATTCCGAAGCCCGCATGCTTATTGCCGCCGAATTTCCTGAGCTCGATATACCACCAATAGTCTTCCTCGGCAAGCCTGAGCTCCTTAATCCTGCTTAAGAGCCTGTCATGTCGTTCCTCACGCTGACTGCCCCCGACGAGCTCACCCACCCCCGCGACAATTAAATCCACGGCGGCAACGGTTTTGCCGTCATCGTTCTGGCGCATATAGAATGCCTTGATGTCCTTGGGGTAATCTGTGACGAAAACAGGCTTTTTGAAATGCTCTTCAGAAAGGTATCTTTCGTGCTCTGTTTGAATATCCGTTCCCCACTCCACCTTATATTCAAAGTTATCATTGTTCTTTTTCAGAATCTCAATGGCCTCTGTATAAGGAACTCTCGCGAAATCATTTAACAAAGTGTTATTCAGCCTTTCCAGCAAGCCCTTATCCACAAAGTTGTTGCAGAACTCTATATCCTGCGGGCAAGTCTCCATGACATAATTCACGACGTATTTTACCATTTCCTCGATAAGCTCAATATCGTCGTCCAAATCAGCAAACGCGATTTCAGGCTCAATCATCCAGAATTCCGCCGCATGACGCTGGGTGTAAGAGCGCTCAGCCCTGAACGTGGGGCCGAAGGTGTAGACATTCGAGAAAGCCATTGCCATACACTCCGCCTCAAGCTGACCTGTGACGGTTAAAGACGTCTTCTTCTGAAAAAAATCCTCTTTGTAATCAACCTTGCCGTCGGCTATTGGCGTGTTAACTAAATCAAGCGTCGTGACCTGGAACATCTCGCCGGCGCCCTCGC
>DBCZ01000060.1:0-439 GCA_002293315.1 Ruminococcaceae bacterium UBA945 | reverse complement strand
GTTGATTCTCCCTCAACGATTATTTCACCTGCGTGAATTTCAAAGGGCTGCTTCGCTTCGGGCGTGAGAATAAGCCTGCCCGTCACTATTATGGCGGCGCCGACGTTCTGTGACGCAATCTCCTTGAAATTATTGACTTTGCCCTCTTCAAAAACGATTTGAATTCCCTTGAAGCATGTGCCGTCATTCAGCTCAATGAACCCNNAGTGTCTTTGAATCTCTGATTGTTCTTGCCCAGCCGCAGACTGTGATTTCACTGTCTGCATAGTGCTTGGCGTCTTTGTAAAGCATTGCGATTTCCGTTCTTTTGATGCCGTCCATAAATTGCCCTCCTTCTTCTCATTTTCTTTTTTTACCGCTTGACGGTAATACAGTCAAATATACTATTTTTCTGCTTTTATGTCAAGAAAAACCCATCACATACAAAGCGCAAGCTCAG
>DBCZ01000086.1 GCA_002293315.1 Ruminococcaceae bacterium UBA945 | reverse complement strand
CTCACGTTCATGAGCTCTTCTTCCGCGAGATAACCGAAGATTCCGTTCACCCAGCCGAAATTGCTCAAGAACCAGATTATCACGCTCGAGGCGAAGATGACCGTGCCGGCCTTTTTGATGAAGGATTTCGCTCTGTCCCACATATGAATCAATACGCCGCTGACCTTTGGCATGTGATAAGGGGGAAGCTCCATTAAAAACGGCGTGGCCTTTCCGGCAAAGGGCTTCGTCTTTTTAAGGATTAAGCCCGATACGATAACCGCGGCGATGCCGAGGAAATAGAACATAGGGGCAACCCAACCGCCCATTTCAGAGCCGGACATCACGCCGATAATCAAGGCGATTACGGGAAGCTTTGCGCCGCAGGGAACGAAGGTGGTCGTCATGATGGTCATGCGGCGGTCTTTATCGTTTTCAATTGTCTTCGTGGCCATAATCCCCGGCACACCACAGCCGCTTGAAATGAGCATCGGGATAAAGCTTTTACCGGAAAGCCCGAATTTCTTGAAGATTCTGTCCATAATAAATGCGATTCTTGCCATATAGCCGCAGTCTTCGAGTATGGCGAGGAAGATGAAGAGAACCATCATCTGCGGCACAAAGCCGATAATCGCGCCCACACCGGAGATTATACCGTCTACCACGAGACTTATAACCCAACCCGCCGTGCCGATTGACTCAAGCGCCGATGCCACGGCCGGCTGAATCCATTCGCCGAACAGCGTATCATTGGTGAAATCCGTGACGATTGAACCCACGGTTGAAACCGAGATGTAGTAAACGAAGAACATGACGGCGATGAAGATTGGCAGGGCCAGCCAGCGGTTCGTGACGATTCTGTCTATTTTATCGCTGATGCTGAACTCAACCGGCAGCTTCTCCATGCTGTCTGAAACGACGGATGAAATCCATGCGTAGCGCTCATTTATAACAATGCTCTCGCTGTCTTCGTCAAATTTGCTTTCGGCCTCTTTGATTACCTCCTCAATTCCCTTGCTTTCATAAGGAGAGAGGTTCAGGCTGTTTTCAATCTTCTCATCTCGCTCAAACAACTTGATTTCAAACCAGCGCTTTTCCGGGGCAGAAACTTTATTCGAAACGAGTGCCCCGATTTTTTCAAGCGCCCCCTCAAGCTCGGGTGAGTATCTGTGCTTCGCGCTATGCCGCCTGCCGGCGATCTTCACGGCTTTCTCCGCCGCAAGCGCAATGCCGTCTCCCTTTAACGCGCTGGTTTCCACTATCTCGCAGCCCAGTTCCTCACCGAGCCTTTTTACATCAATTTTATCTCCGCTTTTGTTTACGACGTCCATCATATTCAGCGCGATTATCACGGGAATGCCTATCTCGATAAGCTGCGTCGTGAGATATAGGTTGCGCTCAAGGTTCGTTGCGTCCACAAGATTGATGATGGCGTCCGGGTTTTCCGTGAGAAGATATTCTCTGCTCACCACCTCCTCAAGCGTATACGGCGAGAGGGAATATATGCCGGGGAGGTCAACAATTGTGACGTCCTTTTTGCCTTTGAGGCGCCCCTCTTTTTTCTCCACCGTGACGCCCGGCCAGTTGCCGACGTACTGCTTACTGCCTGTAAGTCCGTTGAACATTGTTGTTTTTCCGCAATTTGGATTCCCCGCAAGTGCGATTTTCATTCAGCCTTCTCCTTTGATTAGTGGCGACTAACTCGCCGTGATTTTTTAAGCCGCTCACTTTCGGAAGCAGCTCATATCATATATGTTATTTTACGAGAATCTTCTCCGCCTCGCTTTTTCTCAATGAAAGCTCATAACCCCTGACATTGACTGAAATAGGGTCGCCGAACGGCGCAACCTTCCGCACGAGAATATCCGCACCCCTTGTTATGCCCATATCCATTATGCGGCGTTTAAGTGCGCCGCCGCCAAGCAGCTTTTCCACCTTTACGCTCTCACCGGGCTTGATGTCTCTCAGAGTCATGTTTCCCTCCACATGGTTAGGCGAGCCTAACTTCCACTCAAAATAATAAGTGCATCTCTTTGCACAGCGAGTTAGCCGCTGCTAACTCGCTTATATAATACAAGATTATTAGTGGACTGTCAAGAGGAAAACGCAAGATTAGCAAAGCTTTTTTGACATATAGAAAACAAGGTCATCATCGTTCACGCACGGAGAATACTGCGGCAGATTTTCATCTCTGTACCAGCACCCGGTGCCGTCCGGGATATATCTGCGTTTGGCATACATACGCTGCGCCGCACCGTAGCCGCTGTGCAGCCCGACAGCGAGAGTAACTGTGTCGGCTCTTTCGGCGGCAAGCATCTCGGCCGTATCCATCAGTTTTTCACCGATTCCGCGCCGCTGAAATTTCATCAGCACATTAAAATCACAGATTTCAGGCAGATGAAGCCCGGCAAAAGGGCCGGCGTTCTTTTCGGGCAGCAGCGTGACATATCCCGCCACCTCGCCGCACATCTCCGCGATTACTACCTCACGCTTCCCAAGCTTTTGCTCGGCGAGATAAAGCTCAAACTGCTCCGCGGGCTTATGCCAGCCCTGCTCGGCGAAGCCGTGCACCAAGAGCGCGACGTCGCTTTCGCGCATGGCTCGTATAACAAGGGGGGTATCATTACAATATATTTGCGGCTCTGTCATGACGCACCTCCTTAATATTTTATACTGCTATTGATACGAATAAAAAATGTGGGTATCATGTCTTAATTCGGATAGTAGCACCAATAAAATGAAAAGTCAACAATCGTATGATACTGTGCAGCGAGCCTCCCATTTGCTTCAATAATTGATTTGCAAGTAAGAGTATACCACTCATTTCGCCGGAATTCCAACGATTTCCCAGTAGCACACGGATAAGCGAATTCTTCTTTGATATGAGATTGCTCAGGAAAAAACGGAGAAAAACTACGGAATCCGCCACGATTCGACAATACATACAAACAGTATCTAGAAATTGCAATAAATTTTATTGACGCTCACCTGATTTTGCTTGCCGCATTGGCAATACAAATGGCAGTTATCATGAGAATAAAGCCGGCGCGGTTATTGACGGGAGGTGAGTGAAATTTGAACAGCAAGATGTAATAATTAACATTTTTTCGAAGCATTTTAAAATAGATAGAGAAGTTATCGAAAAGAATCTGGAGAGCTGCTTGTTTTTGAAACCTTTTGAGCTTTCCGCATCGGAGTTGCTGGATTTCGTAATGGAACTCAAATCGGCAAAGATAGATACAGCACGCAAAATAACAAGAGATGTCAGCTTGGCAGAGATAATCAAAATAGCTGAAGAAAAGGAGTGAGAATGAACTATCTAAAAAGAGTTATAAGAAGCGTGGTTTACTCAAAGAAAAATACAATACTTATCTTAGCGATCTTCGCCTTGCTTGTGACATTGATTCTCTCGGGCATCAGCATATACAGTGCTGCAATGCAGGGGGCCGAGAGGCTAAAAGACGAGGTAAAAGAGAAGATTACCGTGCGCAAAGAGCAAACGATTGAATATGCTTTCAGATTCTATCGTGATTTTACCCTGACCAATGATGATGCAGAGGAGATAAAATCACTTGACTTTGTTGAAAAACACGATGTTCTCGGGTATTCCAACAGCAGGGGCTTGACCGGAATTGAAACTTTCAAGAGTGAAATACAGCAAGAAGAGTTCGGGAAAAACAACATGATGCAGGTGTTCGGCAGTTATGAGAGCGCAAGCCTTGCTCAATTCACAAATGGTGAGGTTGAGCTTTTATCCGGAAGGCATATTTCATATGGCAAACAGGGCGTCATCATTGTCAGTGCAGACACGGCGCGGCTGAGCAACCTAAATTTAGGGGATACAGTTAATCTCGACACGCAGAAGCCAAATGAGGGAGGAGGCAATATAGAACTAGAGATAGTCGGGATTTACTCTTTGTTGAAGGAGTCAAGCTACACGCAGAGCCCAATGTATAACTTGGAGAATATGGCATTCGTTTCCCCCGATGCTGTCTTTACGCTAAATGGAGATAATCAGATATACTCCTTCACGCTCTCTGTGGATTCAATATGAAGAATCCGTGAATACGCGGAGCAAATAAATACGGCATTAGGAGAGAAAGCAGAGACATTGAAAATAGTAGTTGATGATAGAGAGTACCGCTCGTTGAGTTCTTCTGTGACTCTCATGACAACTGTCTCGCAGTTCATGATGTTCGCTGCTTTCGCAATAGGAGTAGTTTCACTGTCGCTTCTTGTCATGATTATGCTTAAGGAACGCGATTTCGAGATAGGTGTGTTGCTCTCCATGGGGGAGAGCAAAATGAAAATCATCATTCAGTTGGTTGCTGAGATTCTTATACCGGTAATTGCAGGGATTGGCATAGCCATATTAATAGCGGGACTTGCGACAGAAGGTTTGATTGAAATAATCTCTCGCGCATCCTCGATAGCCCCGATGATAACAGGAAGTGATGTAGGTTTATTGGCTGTGTCAAGTATAATCATTGTGATATTATCTTCAATATCGACAATAATAAAGGTCAGCAAGTACCACCCGAGGGATATGCTGACACAAATGGGATAACCTAAAAGGAGGCCCACACAGCCGGACGCACTCTGAATCAAGGAGATTATGCTCGACGAACAGAATCTTGATGTGAGCCGTGAGCAGCCGCAGGTAGAGGGAGAGCTTCAGCAGGATTTGGAGATGGGAGAGTGAAATTGAAATTACTTCCGGAAATAGAAAAAGCCGGCACTTATGTGCCGGCTTTCCTGCATTGTCTTTTCTGTTCCATTATATTAGACGTTTTAACTCTTCATAGAAGTTTTCACGAGAACCCGCCAAAACAACGATAATCAAGTGACCGTTCTCTTCGTAAATGCGATAAGCGAGCTCATAATTCACACCCGCATATCTTACATCATATCCGTAGAATCCGTTCAAATCACCTTTCTTCGGGCTGCCGATATATGGATTTTCAGTTAAATCATCAATCGCTTTTTTGAATGCCGCCAGGAGATGCTTATCTTTGATTTTCTTCAGATACCGTTCGGCCGGTTTGGAATACTGTACTTCATACATAGTTATTCCTCCCCGAAAATATCCCGTGTAGTCGCTCCTTTGCGCTTTCCTGCGGCAATCTCATCTGCTTCGCTAATCAACGTGCTGATTGCTCGGCGTATATCGCTGCGTTGTTCCGCAAACCGTTCAATCAACTCATTCCCGCTGTATCCTTGTGCTACTAAATCTTTGAGGATTTCCATAGTGAAATTGTCATCGGCAGTTGATAGGGGACGGATTACAATAGCCCCGTCTTCAAGATAACACTCCACTTCTTTCCCAAAGTTCAGTTGCTCATAGAACTTTTGCGGAATAGTTATTTGCCGTTTTCCTGTTACATTGATTATTTTACGCTCCATTACCTGTCCGGCTGAATTCATTATACTTCCACCTCTCATATTGATTTCATTGTTTCCTTGAAAACATTATATCAAGGAAACAATGAAATGTCAATGGCGGATTTTGTAATGCAGATTTACTCTTCCTTCTGCGGCTGTTTGCCCCATTTCTTTATGAGCAAGGCTAACAGCACAATCAGCCCCGCAACCGCAAGCAGATGCCGCTGATGATGAGCGGCGGCGAGCAGCAGCGAGTGGCGGTAGCGAGAGCACTTGCAAACAGAGGAAAGATTCTTCTGTGCGACGAGCCGACGGGAAACCTTGACACTGAGAACAGCGAAAAGGTGGTGGAGCTGCTGAAAAGCCTGGCTCACGAGCGCGATTATTGCGTCATTGTCATCACGCATGATATGGACATCGCCGACAAGGCCGATGTGGTTTACAGGATTACTGATGGGAGGCTCAGGGGAGAAATAGTCTGATAAAGCGGCGCTTTATGGGAGAAGAGTGAAAGCAGGCAGGGTGGAAGCACCATGCCTGCTTTTTATGATTGCCTGATGGCCTTGCCATGCTCAATAACCCAATTATCTGCGTTGATTCGAATACATTGGTGAAATGAACGCAAAGGCCATAAGGGTTTATGTTCTGCAAATACCGGAGTTCTGTGAGGTTTTTGTAATATAACAGAACAACGGAAAACCCGCTGAATGTCT
>DBCZ01000028.1 GCA_002293315.1 Ruminococcaceae bacterium UBA945 | reverse complement strand
TTATTTCCGCGATAACGGGCTCAATTTCCTCTCGCGAAAGCGTCTTTTCATCTGAACTGAAGGCAAAGCGCAAAGTTATGCTCTCATATTCCGCCGTCTCAAACACATCTATGAGCGAGACGTCTTTCAGAAGCTCGCTCTTGCTCTCCCATGCGGCTTTGATACCGGCATACGTCATGCCGGGCTTCATGATTACGGAGAGGTCAACGTCTATGCCGGGATATTTCGAAGGCTCGTCATAGGAAATCGTCTGAAAGGGGATAGCGGAGAAGAGGTTCATATCCAGCTCCGCCGCCACGATAGCGGCCCGCTTGTCAATCCTTGCGATGACCTCCGGATGAATGACCGAAATAAAGCCGAGAGTATTTCCGTCAAACGTGATTTCCGCCGTATTTTTCGGGTGCTGGAAGGAATGCGCGGGCTCACATGAAGAGAAGCGTAAATCAATATGCTTTATGCTGCCGCCGAGAGTTTTAACCATTCCCAAAAGCTCAAAATATAAGTCCTGCTCGGATTTTACTTTGCTTACAAGAAGAATGCCGAGCTTTTTACGCTCATTGCAGGATCCGTCCGGCTTCAAGCCCTCCACCACCCGCGCTATTTCAAATATGCCGAAGTCTGCGGCATAGGCTTTGTTCTCGTTCGCGGCACTCAGAAGAGTGGGTGTCATGCAGTTTCGGAGCACGTCGTTGTCGGCGGTCATCGCGTTTATCACGCGTACATTCGGCTCAATTTCAAGCCCGAGCTCACGCCACTTTTTGTTGTCGCACCAGAGATACGAATTCACCTCATGCAGATTATATTTCCCCGTGAGAATATCCTTCGCAAAGTTATCTGTTTTGCTCTCTGGCGTGCGTCTGACGGGTGAGAGCAGGCTGTGTGTCGTCTTCAGCTCGAAGTTATCATAGCCGTATATTCTCGTAATCTCCTCGATTATATCGGCTTTAATCGTGATGTCCTTCGTCGCGCGCCATGACGGAACAATCACCTCGAAAACATCATTCTCAAGCCTTGCTTCAAAGCCGAGCGAGGTGAGCGTACTCAAAATCTGCTCATTTGAGATTTCAATGCCTGTGTATCTGTTGACATAGGCCTTGTCAAAGCGTATATCGGGAATATCATAGCGCTTAACGTATACGTCTGTGAGGGCTGAAATCACTTCAAAGCCGGAATCAATTTCAGAAAGCAGCTTCATGAAGCGCTCAATGGCGGGAACTGTCATCTCCGGGTCAATCGTTTTTTCATATCTCATGCTTGCGTCGGTGCGCAGGCCAAGGCGCGTGGAGGTCTTCCTGACGCAGGTGGCGTCAAAATTTGCGCTTTCCAGCAGCAGACTGTCTGTGCCGCTTTCAATCTCGGAATCCAGCCCGCCCATAACTCCCGCAATCGCAACGGGCTTGCCGCCTGAGGAAATCATCAACGTATTCTCGTCTATCTTCCTCTCCTCGCCGTCAAGCGTTTTGAACGTGAAAGGCTCGGCGAAGCGCTGAACCTCGACCTTGTCAACCTTTGCGCAGTCAAACGCATGCATTGGATGCCCCATTTCCAGCATGAGATAGTTTGTGAGGTCGGCCAGCAGATTTATCGCCCTCGTGCCGCAGTAATACAGGCGGATTCTCATATCAACCGGGCTGATTTTCCCCGTTATATTGCGCACCTTCAAGCCGGAATAGCGATAGCAGTTTTCTTTATCGAGCACAGCTATCTCAACCGGCGGCAAGCTGCCGTAGGCGCTTAAATCCAGCCTGCTCAGCGGCTTCAGCTCTCTTCCGGAGAGGGCCGCGAACTCGCGCGCTATGCCGTAATGCCCCCAGAGGTCGGGGCGGTTCGTAAGGGATTTATTATCCACCTCAAAGACGATGTCGTCAATTGCATAGAGGCTCTTTATGTCTGTGCCGAGCGGTGTGCCCGCGGGCAACTCCATCAGCCCGCTGTGGTCGGCGGAGATGCCCAGCTCATGTTCGGAGCAGCACATGCCGTGCGATTCATACCCCGCGATTTTCGCGACGCTTATTGTCACCTCACCAAGCTTAGCTCCAACTTTCGCGAACGGCACAATCATATCCTCACGCACATTCGGCGCACCGCAGACGACGTCATAAGTCTCGCTGCCGTCGTCCACCTTGAGAAGATGCAGCTTCCTTGACTCCGGATGCTCCGCGACGGAGAGAATTTTTGCCGTGATAATTCCGCTGACGTCGCTTCCCTTATGCACAATCTCCTCAACCTCCGCGGTGGAGAGCGTGAAACGCCTGATGAGCGCCTCTTTGTCAAGATTTGAAAGGTCTACGAAATCGTTAATCCAATTCATTGAAATTAGCATGAAATCACCCCCTTATATATGTTTGAATTGCGAAAGCACCTTTAAGCTTCCGCTGTTAAAATCTCTTATATCCTTCACGCCGTATTTCATCATGGCCAGGCGCGTGAGACCCAGCCCGAAGGCAAAGCCCGTGTATTCCTCGGGGTCAATGCCGCCCATCTCCAGCACCCTCGGGTGAATCATGCCGCAGGGGCATAGCTCAAGCCAACCTGAATTCTTGCAGGAGGGGCAGCCCTCACCGCCGCAGATGAGGCAGTTTATATCCAGCTCAAAGCCCGGCTCGACGAACGGGAAGAAACCGGGACGCAGGCGCACGTTGACATCGCGCTCAAACACCTCCGAAAGCATGGCCTTCATGAAGTAAATGAGATTTGAAATGGAGATATTTTTGTCAATCATTATGCCCTCAAGCTGGAAGAAGGTATTCTCGTGGCTTGCGTCTATTGATTCGTTTCTGAAGCAGCGCCCGGGGAAAATCGCCCGAAGCGGAGGGCCGTATTTCCGCATGATGTAATTCTGCGCCGCCGAGGTGTGCGTTTTGAGCAGCTGCCCGTTGTCGAGATAATAAGTGTCGTGCATGTCGCGCGCGGGGTGATTTTTGGGGATATTCAGAGACTCAAAGCATTCGTAGTCGTTCACAATCTCCGAAAAATCTTCAATCGCGAAGCCCATCGACGCGAAGATTTCCTCTACCTCTCTCTGCACCAAGGTTATCGGTGAGTAAGAGCCGGAAAGCTCCGTTAAGGGCAAGGTGACGTCATATTTCTTCGCAGAAGTGATGAGTCGCTCCGTCTCGGCTTTCTTGATGGCTTCAAGCCGCTCGGCGATGCTTTCTTCGGCGTACTTCTTTAGCTGATTGATGTGCTGGCCAAGCTCTTTCTTTTCTTCGTTCGGCACATTCTGAAGCAGCTTCAGAAGCTCTGTGATTGAGCCCTTTTTGCCGAGATAGGCCACTCTTATCTGCTCGGCCAGCTGACTTTCCCTTGCGCCGCTGAGCTCTTCCTCAAATTTTAATTTCAGCGCTTCGATTTTCTCTTTCATTTTTCCACCTCTGATTCTTAGGGTTGTTTTGAGCATAAAAAAGCCCCATGTAATAAACATGGGGCGAAATTCTCGCGGTACCACCCAATTTCAGCAGTTTCCTGCCCTTGCAAGGCCCTTAACGCGGCCAAATCCGGCGAAGCCTAGTATCAAAGGAATTCAGCCCCGCGGCTCCGAAGGGAACTTCATCAATCCTCCGCATAAGCGCGCTTTCAGCCGACGGCGCACTCTCTCTGCCTGTTTTGAACAGATTACTTTCCTTCTTCAACGCTTTGCTAAATCATAGCACATTTTCATGATATGTCAAGGCTTTTCAAATCGCGTGTGATAGCATCAGCAGCATTTTTGCAGAATACGTCCAAATCCTCCATAAAGATATATTTCTGCTCATCATAGCCTGACAAATCAAGCTTATCGAACCATATGAGGGTTCTGTCGCGCCATAGAAGCATCTCCTCACGGCTGCAAAGCGGGGGGAAATCTGCGCCCTGCGCCTTGGGAAGAAGCCGCCAGATTTCCTCTCGCCAGCTTTGGCAGTACAGCTCGTCGTCAAGTAAATCGGTATCGTTGTAATACGCCATGCGCTCGTCCTTCGTCGGGGCGGCGTCTTTGGCATAGCGCGCCGTATAAAAAGCGTGGTAGAAGCCGTCTGTCCAGTAATAGTCCGTCAGCAGATGTACGACATACCCGAGCTTAAGGGCATAGTCCGGGTCTGTTTTATCCGGCACAAACGCAAGAATTCGTTTTCGCCAAACCGGGCTGGTGGACTCAAGTGTACTTCCGTCTTCAAGAACGCGCAGGTGCGAAACCGGCTTTGCGTCAGGAGCGGGATTTTTTCTCATGTGAATGCCGTCCGGGGCGATTGCACCAAGATAGTACTCTGCAAGCTGGCTTTCATCAAAGCCCTCCGGCACAAGTTCCTTTGCGACGGCGAAATGAACCATAGGTAATGGCATGGGTTTCCTCTTTGCTTGAAAAGATAAGCTGAGTATATCACTTTTCTGTCATTTTTAACAGAAGATTTGGATAAATTCGGTAAATCCGTAATTGAAGAAAAAAAGCATCTATGCTACAATTAGCTAAAATAAAAGCAGTGGGAGCTAATCATGAACGATGTGTTTATAGAAAGAATGGTCAAGAAAAAGACGGACGGCAAGGATATTGCCGTCATTGCGGGGATTCTGCTCGCCGTGCTTATTATAATTACCCTCAGTATATTCTTCTTATTGCCGATGTTCGGGCTGATTGCCCCGTTTATTGTTATTGCGGGCGTTATTTTCGGCGGTTACAGGCTTATCGCAATGAGGAACCTTGAGTTTGAATACAGCAACACGAACGGCTATATCACAGTTGATAAAATAATGAACCGCCAGAGGAGAAAGAGGCTTGCCGCCTTTGAATGCAGGGATTTAGAGGAAATCGGCAAATATGATGAGAACATCAAACGGCTGCAAGGCAAGCCCGTTGATTCAAAAATATTCGCGGCGGTAAATTCAAGCGGCGAGGGCGCGTGGTATATCATCGTGAGAGGGCAGAAAACGGGCAAAACTCTGCTTGCTTTTAATCCGGACGAGGATTTTATCGAGTCTGTAAAGAAATTCATGCCTACACAGCTTCGCTTCGAGATTTTCGGAAGAGGCAAATAAATTCTCCCTGCCGCAATTGCGGCAGGGAGCTTGATTGTTTGCTATTCGCCGGTAACCGTTTTGTTGCCTGTCAGGATTGGAGCTATCTTTTTGTAGATAGCGAAGGTTATCGCAGAAACGATAAGCCCTCTCACTATCGTGAACGGTGCGTTGAACACCAGAAGAGCTTGCCAGAGGGTTTCAATCGAGGGGTTGAGGGTCTGATACATACCCATAATGGCCTCCATTGGCATGAAGTTTTGGTACATAGGGTAGGTTATGAAATAGTTTACGGGCAGGCTCACCACGCCCATGGACAAAGAACCGACAAGCGAGCCAATCAGCGCGCCTTTTCGGCTGGGCATATGCCTGTAGATAAGCCCGGCGGGAAGCACCAAAGCCACACCCACGAGGAAATTCATCAACTCTCCAACGCCGTTTGACGAAGAGGAGAACACATTGATGATGTTCTTGAATAGGCACACACCTATGCCGCTCAAGGGCCCGATGGTGAATGCCGCGACGAGCGCCGGAAGCTCGGAAAAATCGAACTTCAGAAAGCCGGGCATAATCGGGATGGGGAAGTTGAGCATCATCAGCACGGCGGATACCGCGCCGAGGATTGCCGTGACCACCATTTTACGTACATTACTGTTTCTCATGATCTTTCTCCTTTGGTTTTATTTTCCCGGGGCTGTGCCTTTTAGAAAATAAAAAGCCGAATGATTGGCAAAAGCCAAAGCACTCGGGTGCAAATATACAAAAAGTATAAGAGCATCTTCTTTCATCCGGACTTTAGGTTTGCTGATGTATCAGAATAAATAAGCCATCAGCCAACCGTTATCAGCACTTCCGCTTTGCGGAAGCCGCACTGCGCGTTGCGCATATGTGCGGTCGCAGTACTTTGCGATGCCTTTACCGTCGGTATCGGAATTTCGCCGATTCTGCCATCAAGAATGCCTATCGGCATCTTAAACGGCTCGCAGACTTTAACTGCCGGTAAGGAATCTCACCTTGCCCCGAAGATTGCATTTATAATAATATATCAGAAATTGATAAGTGTCAAGTGAGGATTCGTGATGAAAATTCTTAAGAGCAACGACATCAAAAAGCTCGAGGCGAGGGCTGAAATCGGGTTGCAGCGGCTTATGCGCAATGCCGGCGCGGCTGTCGCATATTATGCAAAAAAGCTTGCTGAGGCGCCATCTGCCGTTGCGGTGATATGCGGCAGAGGCAATAACGGCGGTGACGGCTTTGTTTGCGCGCTCAGCCTCTGGGACGACGGCTACGACGTGATTGTCATTCTCGCGGAGGGTGAGCCGAAATCTGATTTGGCCGTCATAGAATATCGCAAGCTGTTCGGCAAGGTGCGTGTTGCAGATTTTGCCGCAAGGCCCGAAGCCGCGGAGGTGGTTCTCAGGCAGGCGGACGTGATAATAGACGCGATGTACGGCATCGGCTTCAGCGGCAGGCTTTCGGGGAATTCACTGAAAATCACGGAGCTCTGCAACAGCCTTTCGTCGAAGAAAATCGCGGTTGATATTCCAAGCGGCGCCGAATGCGATACGGCGAAAGTGGGGAACACAGCGTTCACGGCGGACAAAACTATTACCTTCACCGCGCACAAGCCCGCCACGGCAAGCTACCCCGCGCACGGCTTCTGCGGCGAGGTGGTGGTAGAGAATATCGGCATATCAGAGGCGGAAATAGCTGCAATTGATAGCAGAATTATGCTGACGGACAGAGGATTTATAAAGCGGAAGCTGCCCGCCTTGAAGCCTGACAGCCACAAGGGCACGCGCGGCAAGCTCACGATGCTTTGCGGCAGCTACGGCATGGCGGGCGCACTGATTATGTCTGCGAAGGCGGCGCTGAGAAGCGGAGTGGGGTATCTCAACATAGTGACGGACAGGCGCACTTACCCGCTCGTCGCGGCGGCTGTTCCCGAGGCGGTGTTCACAGTGCTTGATTTTGACGACAGCCGCAGCTATGCGAAGCTTCGCCTGCTGATTGAAAGCTCAACCGCCTGCCTGATGGGCTGCGGGCTGGGCGAGGATTTGGCGGAAAAGGTTTGCGGCGCGGTGATTGACTGCTGCGAGGTGCCGCTCGTCATAGATGCCGACGGGCTGAATTTCATCTCACGCCACAAGGAGAAAATCAGAGAGCTCAAATGCTCGGCAGTGTTCACGCCTCACCCGGGTGAGATGGAGCGGCTCTCAGGAAAAGAGACGGCGGAAATACAGACCACCAGATTGAGCGTGGCCGAGGCATACGCGCACGAAAACAAAGTGGTGCTTGCACTGAAAGGCGCGGGAACAGTGGTGACTACCGGCGGGAAAACCGCGCTGAACCCGACAGGGAACGCGGGGCTTGCGAGAGCGGGAAGCGGCGACGTGCTGGCCGGGATAATCGCTTCGCTTGCCGCGCAGGGTATGGAGGCCTTTGACGCGGCCGCGGCAGGCGTGTATATTCACGGCGCGGCTGCAGACATATGCGCAGAGTGGTTCTCTCAGCGCTCAATGCTGCCGACAGATATTCTTGAGGCACTGCCGGAGGTTTTCCTGAACGAATGAATTAAGCGCAGCTATATGCTGAGCTGAGAATAGAAGGAGTGATAACAATGATTAAAATTACATGGTTCGGGCACGCCTGCTTCGGCGTGACGGAAGACGGCTACACAATGGTGATTGACCCGTATGACCCGGGAAACGGCAGACCGCAGCTCAATTTGGAAGCCAATGAGGTGCTCGTCAGCCACACGCATGGCGACCACAACTATCTGGAGGGCGTGAAGATTTCGGCAAAGAGCGATTCGCCGTTCAAGGTAAATACGGTTGACTCATTCCACGATGACGAAGGCGGCGCGTCAAAGGGAAAGAATCTGATTCACGTCATTGAGGCAAATGGCAAAAGAATCGTCCATCTCGGGGATTTGGGGCATACGCTTGACGCGGAGGCGATTCGGAAAATCGGCAGGGTAGATTTGCTGATGATACCCGTCGGCGGGTATTATACAATCGACGCCGCGCAGGCGAAAGAGGTGGTAAGCGAGCTGAACCCGAATGTGGTTATCCCGATGCACTATGCTTTCTCCGACGGCGCAGTTATCGCAAAGGTTGATGCGTTCCTGAAGCTCATGGGGGATTGGGAAATCGACGACACAGATTCAAGCCGTTATGAGCTTGAAGGCGGCGCAAAGAAAATTGTCGTCATGAAGCCGGAATATCCGTTTGTATAAAAGTGCAACAAAAAACAGGTTATCTTTTGATAACCTGTTTTTGCGTTTACGTATTTTCAACCCGCCACAGCCAGTCCTTGGTCATCGCGCTGAATAGAGGCTCGTTGTCAATTTGCAGATTATGCCCCGAGGCGTCAAGCACGGCGAAGGTGGCACGGGGAAAGCGGTCGAGAATATCGTATGGCATAGCATAGCCGACGACATCGTCTTGTCTGCCTGTAAGAATACATGTCGGCTTCTCATACGTGATTTCACGCAATGCCCGCTCAAACGCCGGGTTAAATTCACCGCTGTAATATGATGAGAGATACTCGGCGTCGTGCGCAAGGAACCCGGGCATAATATCACTTTTATATTTCTCAAAGACTTCGGGCGTGGCCGTGACGGCCATCACCATGAAGCCATCAATATCCGGGTTTTCTTCAGGTGAGGGAAGCTCATCTGATTTCAAGATGACCCGGCGCTTCGGAAGCCGCGCATCCTTGTTTCGTGCCTCCATCGAATCAACTGCGGGGCAGAGGAGGAAAAGCCCGTCAATGTGCTCCTTCATCTCATGAATCAAGGCAAGAGAAAGCCTTCCGCCGTAGGATTCCCCTGCAAGCAGGAAATTCCCTTCCCCTATTACATTATAAATGAACTGCCTCAGTGCCTTAAGCGTATCATCGGCGCTTTTGATGCTTTTATCCGCCCGGGTTTGCCCCATGCCGTGGAGATCGGGATAAATCCGGCGATAACCCGGGGTGCTTTCAAAAACAGGCTCGAGTCTGCCGCTCATCAGCCGATGGTCAATTGACCACCCGTGAATGCACAGCACAGGCTTGCCCTCTCCGTACTCCGCATAATGAATAGGGATACCATCTATCAAACATTCCATAATCTTTCTCCTGTTCAAGTATTTACTTCGCTTATTATACACGAATATATGTTCGATGTCAATGGGGTAAAATAATTCACACATATGATTGACAGTATTTACCTATTAGTGATAAAATAAAACAAAAAGGA
Organism: Ruminococcaceae bacterium UBA945; assembly: GCA_002293315.1. Classification (GTDB taxonomy): domain Bacteria; phylum Bacillota; class Clostridia; order Oscillospirales; family Acutalibacteraceae; genus Scatolibacter. The sequence goes on along the minus strand of DBCZ01000028.1, from coordinate 14,154 downwards.
GGTTATATCATGGCGATACTTAATTTTACCGGCAGAGTGACGATAGCGGAGAGGCTCGTGAAGGAGAAATATCCCAACGTCACGCTGTATGAGGTGCAGGGGAAATCTTCAAGAGGGCAGTCAGTTTCGGCGAACGACGTTGATAAGCTCACGGCTGTGTTCAACGTAAATGTGGCAGAGACAGAGACGCCCCCGCATGTAATTATCGAATCGACAGGCTGGGGTGAATTCGGTGAGCCGCAATTCTTCTCTGACCCATGGGATGAAGACTGCATGTTCAGCTGGCCCATCAGAATGGATTTGGAAGAAGCTGTTAGCCTGAAGAAGGCGGCGGGGTATAAAGAGCCTTTCAGCGCGATGGTGCTGCGTCAACCGCTTCACCCCAGAGTTAAAAATCCGTTCTACATCTTCTCGCAGATTACCGGAGAATATGTCTTTGTCGATGTGGTGACAAAGAGGGTTTCGACGGGTTTTTAAGTTCAATTGGATAAGTGCCGCGGAGAGGGAACTGCTCATTTAAGCAGTCCCTCTTTTTATGCTTTCATATGGCTGAGGAGCGTGAAGCCGGTGAAGATTTGAAAAATAATATAAATAAATGTTGCAAAATGATAAAATATGTGCTAAAATGATAATCATCAGAGAATCCTTAGTGTTCCAAATGGCTTTTTGGAGCCATACATTGTATTAAAGGAGTTGTGGAAAATGGCAGTAAAACTCGGTATTCAGTTATTTTCACTTAGAAATAAGCTGGCGGAGGACCCAGTCGCGACGCTCAAAAAAACGTTTGAGATAGGTTATCGTTATATTGAGCCGGCAAATCCGAGAGCGGATCAAGACCCTGTAATAGGGTATTATATTCCCGAGCAAGAAGTAAAAGATATTCTGGGGCAGTACGGCGCACATATTTGCAGTGCGCATCTGGGCCCGCTTTCAATGGAGACGATTCCCGAAATTGCAAGAGTGCATAAGTCTCTCGGCAATAGGAATGTAGTTGAGGCAATCATGTTCTTCAAGGACTATGATTTTCTGATGAAGCGCTGCGAGCTGTATAACAGCGTGGGTAAATACTTGGTAGAGCATGAGATGAATCCTTTGATTTACCACAACCATTATCATGAATATCAGCTGCTCGGCGGCAAGGAAATCCTCTATACCATAATGGAGAATACGGACCCGGCGTATGTAAATTTTGAAATCGACACAGGCTGGGTGAAAAGAGCCGGCAGAGACCCTATAACAGAGATGAAGGTTGCGGGCGACCGAATCAGAACCATTCATATCAAGGACTTCTCGCACACGCCGCCGAATCTTCTTATCGGAAAAGACGACCCGATAAGCTGGGAAACCTTTGGTGCGAACAACCAGCCCGGAGACGTCATGACACCCGAAGACTTCGTTGAAATCGGCACGGGAATGATGGATATTCAGAGCATACTGGACACAGCGAATGAGCTGGGCGTGGAATATGCCATTCTTGAGCAGGACGATACGGCTAAAGACATCTTTGACAGCATTGCGGGAAGCTTTGAGAATCTCAAAAAGTACAAAGGCTTGGAAGTTCAGTAAAGGTCCCACATTAAATATGAGTGCTCCTCCTTAAAATAAGGCCAGCCTTCTGCTGAATTGAGAAGACTGGTCTTTTGTTTAAAATATTCGAGAGAAGAATTGCAAATAAATGTATGGATATGGTACAATCATTCATTAAGGGACGATTACCATGGAAAGGGGCTATTATGAAGTATTACCTTGGAATTGATTTGGGCGGCACGAATATCGTCGCGGGAGTCGTCGATGAGGATTACCGCATTATAGTGAAGCACCGCGAAAAAACGGACGCGAAGAAAGGCTTTGAAGAGGCAGTTGCGGAGATTGCAAGGGTTGGGAAGAAGGCTGTGGAGCTTTCGGGAATCCCGCTTTCTGATATAGAAGCCGTGGGGTTGGGCACGCCCAGTTTGATAAATCCGAATACTCAGCTTTTGGTGAACGCGAACAATCTCGGGTGGCGGAATGTGCCGCTTCCGGCTGAAATGGCAAAGCATTTTGATATGCCGATTTTTATCCGAAACGACGCAGACTGTGCCGCATTGGGCGAAGCGCTGGCAGGGGCCGCCAAAGAATATGACCACGCTTTAATGGTGACGCTCGGCACAGGCGTCGGCGGCGGTATCATCATGAACAAGCAAATCTTCAACGGCGGCGACCAGATGGGCGCTGAAATCGGCCACACAAAGCTGGTTTTCGGCGGTGTGCAATGCACATGCGGGCAGTATGGCTGCCTTGAATCCTATGCCTCGGCGACAGGACTGATTCGTGAGACCAAGGAGGCCATTGCGGAGCACCCGGAGAGCCTTTTGGCGAAGAAATACGGTGCCAGGCTTGATGACATTGACGCCCGAACGGCATTTGACGCCGCAAGGCAAAGCGATAAAACGGCCATAGAGGTTGTGGACAGATACATCTCCTATCTGGCGGCGGGGCTTTCCACATTGATTTGCCTCTTCAGGCCGCAGGTAATTATAATAGGCGGCGGCGTGAGCAATGAGGGAGAAACGCTGCTGAAGCCGCTGAATGAGAAGCTGCTTCCGTCAACCTATGCGGGAACTGAAATCGGCGTACCGAAGGCCATTAAGGCAAGCTTGGGGAATGATGCGGGCATTATAGGTGCGGCTATGCTCGCAAAGCAAATAAACATATAAGTAAGCGGTAAGAGGAGGAACAGAGATGATTGCATCTGAAAGAAGACGCTTTATTCTTGAAGCGCTCGGCAACAGAGGGGTAATAAGCCTTAAGGATACGGCAAAGGAGCTATGCGTCGCAGAGATTACCGTTCGCAGGGATTTTGAAAAATTGGAGCATGAGGGGAAGCTTAAACGTGTTCAGGGCGGGGCCGCCTCACTGGAGGATTCAGACGGCGCCGAGCTTACAATGTCAACGAAGCTGCCGCAGAATATGTCTGAAAAAGAGCGGGTGGCTTCTGTGGCGGCAGGGCTTGTAAATGAGGGAGAGAGCGTATTTATCGACGGCGGAACAACGATGATTCCCCTGGCCTCAATTCTTATGACCAAGAATATCAGAATCATCACATATAACACGATGATAATAAGAAAGGTATCAAATCCTGCGGCGCAGATTATCCTGATAGGCGGCGAGTATCTGCCCCATTACAATATGAATCTGGGCCCGATAGCGCAGGAGATGCTCAAACAATTCTATTTTGACAGGGCATTCTTCGGATGCTCCGGCATAGACATCGAGCAGCAGATGGTATTTTCAACAGAACCCGGCAGCCTTAATATGAAACGTATAGCCATGGAAAACGCGAAATGCAACCATCTGCTTGTGGATTCAAGCAAGTTCTCAAAACGCGGCTTCCTGAAGCTATGTGACACAGACAGCTTTGACAGCATCATAACCAATGATTTTTCCTATAAAGGTAAGCTTCAGGATAATTTCGTTGTCGTGAAAAATATTGAATGATAAAAAAAGATAAATTTTGAAATAATATGATTGAAAAATGAATAGATGTGTGCTATAATAATTCCGGAAGTAATCTAACTAATGAGAGGATAGCTTTATGAAGCAGTTAGAGCAGAGGAAACGGAATCTTTTGGAATCTTTTCGCAATGGCTTGATAGTCTCTTGCCAGGTGCAGCCGGACGACCCGATTTATTCGGAAGAGATGCCGGTAAAAATGGCACAGGCCGCCCAATGGGGCGGCGCAGTAGGCATCCGCGCTAATTCTCCGGAGCAAATACGCGCAATCAAGAAGGAAGTGAAGCTTCCTGTGATTGGGCTGTATAAAATCTGGAGTCAGAGCTCGGATGTTTTTATCACGCCCACTTTAGAGGCGGCGCGCGAGGTATATGATGCCGGTGCGGAAATAATCGCGATGGATTGCACAAATCAAATCATTAACGGACGCCCGGCGTATGAGCTTCTGCCAAAGGTGCAGCAGGCGCTGCCCGATGCCATTACCTTTGCGGACGTTTCCACCTATGAGGAGGCGGAGCGCGCCGTAGGAATGGGTGCTGATATTGTCGGGCCGACGCTTTACGGCTACACGGCTGAGACAAAGCATATTGAGAATCCTGATTTGAGAGAATTTGCACGCATGTGCCGGGATTTCGGCGATAAGGCTTATATAATTATGGAAGGGCATCTTTACACTCCGGAGGACGCGATGAAATGCCTGTATCTCGGCGCGCATGCCGTGGTGGTCGGAAGCGCCATAACCAGACCGCATTACACGACGAAACGATTCACTGATTTGCTGTCGGGCTATCAGAACGACTGGCGCAAAGACGAGCGCAGCAGCCATTAAACAGTTCTAACGCGAAAGGAGGGAGGATAGAATGCCAGAGTTTGATGTAAGTGTTGCACCATGCGAAGCAAGCAAAGCGACACGCGCTGCGGGCGAAGCGACCACTTCGGGAGTTCGGTTTGATGTAGACGGAGCGCAAAACGTCGAAGTGAGCGAAAAAATACCGTCGGAGAAGCCACTGCTGACTCAACTCGACGTCATGGAGGAATACACAAAAGTACACGCGAGCTTTGATGAAAGCCAAAAGGAAATGCGTGAAATCGCCTGCATGAACGTTCTATATCCCACGCTTTTCAGAAGAATTGAAGACACTGATTTGATAGCGGGAAGAATGGATTTTCTCCCGATAGGCTTCGGCTGTGTGACATCGGTGGGCGGTGTCGGGCATTACTGCGTTTTCAATAAGCTGCTGAAATTCAAAGGCGAGCTAGAGCGCGAGGAAGACAAACAGCGCGTTGACGCGCTGTATAGTTATTGGTTGAAGCATGACCTCAAAACAAAGTATTGCCGCGAGGTTTTAACGGAGGATACAATCGGCCGCTTCATAGACTGCGAATATCCGCTTATCGCCACCGCAAGGCTTTCGGGTATGATGCTGGATTATCCTAAGCTTTTGAAATACGGAATATCCGGCCTGCGTGAGCTTATCGCAGAAAAGCAAGGCAATGACGGCGAAAACAGCTTTTATCGAGCCTCGCTTGAAAGCCTTGATTTATTCGAGCGATGCGCGGAACACCTCAGCGAAAAGGCACTGGCGCAAAAGGCGGAGACAACAGATGGAAAAAGGCGGGCTCAGCTTCAGCGCATGGCTGACGGCTTAATGAAAATCAAAACGGATAAGCCGGAAACCTTTCATGAGGCCATGCAGCTTTTCTGGCTGTACGCGCTGCTGGCAGGCGTAATCAATTACGGCAGGCTGGACGATTTGCTCGGCGTATATCTCTCGCGGGATTTGAAGGAAGGCCGCCTTACGCAGGAAGAAACCTATGATTATATCAAGGCGCTGTGGACGATGATAGAAAATCGCCGCACCACTGTGAACGGCAGGATTATAGTCGGCGGCAGAGGACGGAAAAACCCGAAAGAGGCAGATGAGTTTCTGCATATCGCCTTGCGTGTGGCAAGGGATTGCAGGTACGTTGAGCCGCAGTTTACGCTGAGAGTTGACAGCAATACATCAGATGAAATCTGGAACGAGGCGTTTGACGCACTGGGCGCGGGGGCGACCTATCCCACCCTGTACAATGACGACATAAATATCCCGGCGGTGGCATATGGCATGCGCGTAGACGAGAAAACAGCGGAGAACTACGTGCCGTTCGGCTGCACGGAGTTTGTGATTCAGGGGCAGAGCACGGGAACACCGAATATCTGCATGAATCTGCTGAAGCTGCTGACAATTTTCATGAACGGCGGGATAGACCCCATGGACGGAAAAAAGAAAAACGGGCCAGTTCCTGTTCGCCCGCTTGCGGAATATGCAACGTTTGAGGAATTCTATCAGGATTATAAAGAGCTGCTTGACTATTACATGGATTTATCCGTTGACGCGCAGTTTTATTCGTATGAGGTCATGAACCGCGATGTGTCGTTTATCTTCAACAGCATTCTCACAGATGACTGCCTCGAACGCGGCAAGGCGCTGCTGGACGGCGGCGTCCGCTATCTGGGCGGCACTAATGAGATTTACGGCATAATCAACGCCTCGGATAGTCTCTGGGCGATAAAAGATTTGGTTTTCATAAAGAAAAAGTATACGTTGACACAAATTCAGGAGGCTCTTCTCCGTAATTTTGAAGGATATGAAGAATTGCGCAAGGCTCTTTGGGGAGCGGATAAGTACGGAAACGACCTAGGCACAGCGGACGGCATGGCGGTGGACTTATACGAATTTGTGGCAAAAGGTGTGAGAGAAAGAGGAATCTCGGCAGGTATGCAGTATTTTCTTGTTGTTATCAGCAACAACCAGCTCAATACGGAGTGGGGGCGCCGCACATCAGCGTCGCCGGACGGACGTTACAGCGGAATGTATATGAATCCGGCCAATAACCCGCAGGGAGGCGCGAACAAGAACGGCCCCACCGCCATGCTGAATTCGCTTGCCAAGCTGGACGCAAAGTACCACGCGGGTTCTGTACAGAACATCAAATTCTCACCTGATTTCTTCAACGATAACCGCGAAATGATTAAGGCGCTTTTCAAGACCTATTTTGCAAAGGGCGGCTGCCACATAATGGTAACGGTCGTGGGCAGAGGGGTGCTGGAGGACGCCGTCAAGCATCCGGAGAACTACAAAGACCTTATCGTACGTGTGAGCGGCTTTTCGGCGGTTTTCGTCAATTTAGAGGCCGACATACAACAGGAGCTGATGAGCAGGGTGCTTTATGATTGATAGCATGGAGATAACCATATTTGATATTCAGCGTTTTTGTGTGCATGACGGGCCGGGTATACGCACGACAGTGTTCTTCAAGGGGTGCAATCTCAGCTGCCCGTGGTGCTCAAACCCGGAGTCTCAAAGCGCGAAACCGGATTTGCTCTATTTTGAGAGCAAATGCGTTTCCTGCGGCAGATGCTCCGCGGCGTGTCCTGAACGCGCGATTGATTTCTCTTCTGCAAAGCCTTTCTTTTACCGTGATTTATGCACCCGCTGCGGAAAGTGCGCGCAAGCCTGTATGCAATACGCGATTGAGCTTTCGGGCAAGAAGATGACGGTAAGCGAAATAATGGAAACTGTCCGCATGGACGCAGACTATTACAGGAACACGGGCGGCGGCCTGACGGTATCGGGCGGCGAACCTCTTTGCCAACCGAGAGAAGCTGCGGCGCTTCTGAAGACCGCGAAAGGCGGGGGAATCCACACGGCAGTCGAAACGGCGGCGAGTGTGGCGCCTGAAAGCTTTGAAACGGTGATTCCATATGCAGACTTATTCTTGTTTGATATAAAGCATTCTAACCCCGCAAAGTTCAAGGAAATAGGTGCGGATTTAGAATTGATTAAAGCCAATTTGAAGCAGGCGGTGCAGAGAAGCGCCGTAATCGCGCGTGTTCCCGTGATTCCGGGCTTCAATGATACAAAAGAGGAAATCTACGGCATTTTGCGCCTGGCAAAGGAGTGCGGCGTGGACCGCGCGGACTTGCTTCCGTACCATAACCTCGGCAGAAGCAAGTATGCGCAGCTCGGCAGGCCGTATGGCTGGCGGGAGACAGAAGCGCTCACAAAGGAAGAGCTCGAGCCATATCGCGGGCTTGGCAAAGAAATGGGCATTGAAGTGGCAATCGGCGGCAAACAGCCGCATGAGGAATAATTTCAACAGGAGGATAAATATGAAGAAAACATGGAAAGTGGCGCTCATTGGGTGTGGAAGTATCGCCGGAATGATTTATATCCCGCAGATGAAGAATATCCCTAACGCGGAGCTGGTGGCGGTATGTGACATCATTCCGGAGCGCGCGCAGGAATACGCAGAGCATTTCAAAGTGCCGGCGTGGTATTCGAGCATTGATGAGCTGCTGGAGAAATGTGATTTTGACATTCTGATGGATACGGCGTCTATCCCGGCTCATCATGAAATCAACATGAAGGCGATAAAAGCCGGCAAGCACCTGTATTCTCAGAAGCCTGTCGGGCAGACGGTGGAGCAGGTGACAGAGCAGATTGAAGCGGCCGAGGCGGCGGGCGTCAAGTTCGCGGCATCTCCGATTCACCCGCTGCGCCCCGATATCATGTTCGTGCGCGACATGATAGAAGACGGCACAATCGGGAAAATCACGATGGTGCGCGCGCATACCGCGCATGGCGGACCCGAGCATTTCCAGTATCGCACGGCAGACCCGAGCTGGTTCTTCGAGCCGGGCGCGGGCGCGCTGTATGACATGGGCGTTCATGGTCTGACGATGGCCGTGGCGACCGTCGGCCCGGCAAAGGAAGTGGCCTGCACGGCGGTGATTTCCCAGCCTGAAAGAACGGTGCGCACAGGCACATTTGACGGAAAGAAGATTAAGGCCGATATGCTGCCGGATAACTATATCATCACGCTCAACTGGGGCGACGGCTGTATCGGCGTGGTGGACGCGGGATTCAGCGAGATAGCCTCGACGACAAATATGCTTGAAATCTACGGCACGAAGGGTACGCTGACGATTATGGGCCAGGTGAAAATCGGAGAGGGCGACGGCGTGCGAATGTTCCTTGACAGCCCTGAGCTGAAGGTTCGCGGCTGGCTTGACCCGATGTCGCAGGACAGGCCGCCGCGTAAAGAGTTTGAGCAGTGTGAAGCTTTAACAGACGTGATAAACGCGATCGAAAATGACACAATGCCGATTCTTGACCCAAAAATCGCGCGCCATGTGGTAGACATTATGTGTACGATTCCCAAGGCTGCGGAGGAAAAAAGGACGCTGCCGCTCTCTACGACGTTCTGAAAAGGAGAGCTGTTATGATTTCAACAGGTATTTTTACCGGATATTATCCGTATAATGTTGACGAAGTGATTGCCGAAATCAAGAAAGAGGATTTCTCCTGTGTTCAGCTCGACGTATCATTTAAGGACATAGACTCGGCGAAGGAAGTTCTCACGAAGCAAAGGGCAACGGAGCTTCGGGGCAAGTTCAGAGACGCTAATCTTCCTGTGGTGGCGGTGTCGGCCTATACGAACATCATTCATCATGACAAGGAGCAGCGGAAGAAAAACATTGCCTATATCAAAATGATGATGGAGCGCGCGTTGGATTTGGGCAGCCCGTATGTGGCAAGCGAAACAGGCACATATAACCAGGAGAGCGACTGGATATGGGACGAGCGCAACGCCACTGAAGCCGCCTATGAAGAAACAGCCGAAGTGATTTATGACATCGTGAAGTTCGGCAAAGAGGTGGGCGCCACGTTCATAGTTGAGAACTATGTGAACAATGTGATTGGCAGCATAGAGAGGGTTCAGCAGCTGTTCGCGGACATAAACATGCCGAACCTGAAGCTTATCTGTGACCCGACCAACTATTTCACGGTGGAGAACATCAATGATGTTGACGGTCAGCTTCGCAGAATATTCAACGCACTCGCCGACAAGATGGTCATCGCCCACGCAAAGGATATCCTGCTGGGTGAGGACGCTTCAGTCAAACAGGCGGACATAGACGCGGATGAATCCCATGTGTTCCGCGGCGCGGGCGGCATTGATTTGCCCGCGGCAGGGCTCGGCGTTCTGAATTACCCGCTGTATGTAGAACTGCTTGCGAAGCACCACCCGAATATCCCGCTGATAGTTGAGCATGTGGACAGCGGCGATATTCCGCGGGCGAAGAGGTTTGTGGACGAGGCTTTGAAGCATGTTGGAGTGTAATTGCACAAAAAATGATAAAAAATGATAAAATAATTGTAAAAAGCCTTGCTTTTGATGAAAAAATATGTTAAAATATGTGAAGCAGTGAAACCAATGATAAACATTTATATGTTTTGAAGCGGCTCACATGTAGATTATTTGGAGGTCATATTATGAAGAAAAGTAGAAAAATTGTGGCTCTGCTGCTTAGCTTGATTATGTTGGCAACTTTCGTTGCCTGTGCGCCCGAGGCACCAGTCAGCAGCACAGCTCCAGAGTCCACGCCGGTGGAAAGCACACCGGAATCAGAGCCGGTTGAGTCCACACCTGTGGAATCAGAGCCGGAAAGCACACCGGAAGAAGTGAATCTTGACGAAGGCGAAACGCCGAGAAATGAGACGCTTTATTTCGGAACAGGTCAGTGGGGACCGGTTATAAACAATAACCCCCTCAGCGGAAACTCAAACAATTCTCTTGGCGTTGAGCAGAGTGACATGGGACGTGTGCTTCAGTATGAGACGCCGTACATGTTCAACATGCTGGACGGCAAGGCGCATCCGTTGCTGGCAGACGGAGATTACTCCTGGAATGCTGACAACACAGTGCTGTCTTTCAAGATTAAGGCGGCTGCGAAGTGGAGTGACGGCACACCCGTAACGGCGCATGACTATGCCTACACATTTGACACCCACGTCAAATACGAGACGACCTTGGGCGTTGACTTCGGCCAGTACATCGAAAGCATTACGGCTGCTGACGATTTAACCGTCGAAATCAAGGTTAAGGAAGACAACTATAACATGCTTAAGGTCACATCATATCTTCCCAGAGTTTATTGCCTGCAGAAGGCCTATATCGAAAAGATGGAAGCCGAAACAGGCGGCGCTGCCGAAGAAATGAAGAATGCAGACTGGTGGGAAGCGCCCCACAGCGGCCCGTATGGCATACTTTTCAATTCAAATCAGAAGATAGTCTTCGAGCGCAATGATGATTATTGGGGACAGGACGCTTCTATGTGGGGCAAGCTGCCCGCGCCGAAGTACGTCGCTCACAACATCTATGCGGATAACAACGCGATGGGCACAGCCTTTGAGGCCGGCGAAATCGACGTAAACCAGCAGTATCTTGCTGAAATTGAGAAAACATGGGAAGAGAAGGGTCTGCCCATCTCAACCTATATAGCTGAAGCCCCCTATCAGATGGCGGCGACGATGCCTTCGGCGGTCTTCAATATGAGCCGTCCGGGTCTTGACCAAAAGGTGGTTCGCCAGGCAATTGCATATGCCGTCAACTATGAGCAGATTATTTCCTCCGCGATGACGAATCAGTCGCCTACATTCGCAGAGTTCCCGCGCTGCCTGTTTAACCCGAGCGAGCCGCAGAGAGCGTTGATTCTCGACGAGGCCAAGCTTGCGGAATATCAGTGGGCAGGCAATGAGGTTGAGCGTTCTAAGGAGCTGCTTGATGCTGCCGGAATCGTGGATACAGACGGCGACGGAATCCGCGAGTATAACGGAGAAAATCTCTCGTTCTCATGCGAATGCCCTGTGGGCTGGTCAGACTGGGAAGCGAGCCTGAGCATAGTTTCAACCGCCGGCAAGAATATCGGCATAGAGCTTGAGACGCTGTTCCCCGAAACACCGCAGTGGACAGAGCATACACAGACAGGTAATTTTGACATCACAATGGCCGGAACAACGGTTGGCATCTCTGCTCCTTGGTCGGGTGCATATAACATGCTCTACGGCTTCGGCGGAAACTTCCCCGAGACGATGACGTTCAACCAGGGCCGCTATTACAACCCGCGCGTTGATGAAATCCTTGCGTTGATTCCGAATGAGACAGATGAAGCGGCGCTGAAAGCCCTCTGGGAAGAGCTGAACATCATCTATCTTGAAGAAGTTCCCTCGTTCGCTCTTATGTACAGACCCGCATATTTCCATGAGGTCAACGAGAGCGTATGGACAGGCTTCCCGATGGAAGGCGACGGCTCCAATATCCCGCCGCAGGTTGCATGCAGCGGCTATGGAATAGCCACACTCTATAATATTGAGAACGTTTGATTGTCAGTAAAAGCTTAATCAGTTAGTCAGTGAATTTTCAGTGAGGTCCTTTGGTGAGTTTTCCAGTGGCTGGCATCTATGACAGAGAATAGTCATGGCTGTCAGCCACTTATTCCTATTCTATGAGGTGATGTAGGTGAAGGGTTTTTTAAGGTATTACGGGAAAAGAGTGTTATGGTATTTGCTAACGCTCATCATTGCGGTATTGCTCAATTTCCTTTTGCCGCGCCTGATGCCGGGCGACCCCGTCCAGCAAATCGTTGCACAGGCAACAGCAGGCGTGACGGACGCGAGCGCCGTACAAAGAGTTGTTGAAAATTATACGCGAGAGTTCGGGCTGGATAAATCCGTGCCGGAGCAGTTCGTAATTTACATAGGCAAGCTATTCCAGGGTGACATGGGCGTGTCGTTCTCAAGGTATCCCCAAACAGTGGCAGAGGTCATAGGCTCATCAGTGGGCTGGACGCTTGCGCTGCAAATTCCGGCTATCATTGTCGGGTGGATTTTGGGAAATATCCTCGGTGCGGTTGCCGCATATGTCGGAAAATGGGTGGATAAAATCGTGTTGCCGGTTTTCATGTTTTTCAGCAATTCGCCCGCATTCGGCATGGCGATTATCTTCCTGACGATATTTGCCGTCAATCTGGGAATCTTCCCGGTCGGGGGAGGTTACGGTTATGATATGCTGCCGAGCTTCACGCCGCAGTTCATCGGCTCTGTGCTGCAGCATTTCGCTCTGCCGTTCTTCACGATTGTACTTATAATAATCGGCGGGCAGGCAATAGGCATGCGCTCAATGGCCATATATGAGCTGAACACCGATTACGTGAAGTACAGCAGGTTCTTGGGTATCAAAGACAGGAAGATAATCAGATATGTCTTCAAGAACGCCATGCTGCCCCAGATTACGGGCTTAGCGCTTTCGCTGGGCGGAATGGTGGCCGGAAACCTTGTGGCGGAGATTATCTTCAACTATCCGGGCTTGGGCTCAACGATGCTTCAGGCTATCACCACAAGAGACTATCCGCTGCTTTCGGGCTGCACCTTGATTATCACAATCATGGTACTCATTGCGAACCTGGTGGTGGAGCTGGTGTACGGCTTGATTGACCCGAGAATCAAGGCCACGCAGATGGATTCGTGAGTGAGGAGGGAAGATTATGAAACGTGTGATTAAAAACATTCTGAAAACTCCCAAATTTTTGGTGGGGCTTACCATTTTCCTGCTGACATTTCTTCTGAGCTTCTACTATATGTTCTCCTCATTTGACTCGATGGAACTCGTGGGCTCGGGGTTCCATGAGCCGGGCACATATTATAATGTCACTGGTGTAATCAACACTGAGGGAGAGATCCTCAATTATGAGGGCGGTGCGAACATAGACAAGCTGCTGCCGATGGAAGACAGGGAGAGCATGAAGGAATGGCTCGTAAGCTTCGGCGGTGTGGCGGAAGCGGATATAGACGTAAATGACGCGGAAGGCCTGCTTAATATCTGGAATGAAAAATATGATTCTTCGAATCCGCAGAAGGGTTTGCTTGCGGCTGAAAAGCGAGCCTACACCCGCATGGACCAGCGGATAAGGGAGCTTCTTGAAAACCCGGAGGTAATCATTGCCCGGCGCGGCGAGGACGGAGCGCTTGAGGAAAAAGAAGTGATCTCGCCGAACAAATTTGTCTGGGACGGCGACGTCGGAAATAAAGTGACGTTTCCTCTGGGGACAGACAACTTCGGCGCGGATATGCTGACAAAGCTCAGCTCGGCCGTAAGCGTGTCTCTCAGGATAGGCTTCATTGCCGGCCTCATTGCCACGATGATAGGCATTGTGCTCGGGCTCACGGCTGGTTATATGGGGGGCATACTTGATAATTTCATAACATTTGTGACGAATATTTTTACGGTTATACCCAGCTTCATTATTCTCATTCTTATAGCCAATTCAATCGGGCAGGCCGCGAGAGGGCCGGAGGTTGTGGCGATTATCATCGGGCTGACCTCGTGGCCGTGGACGTGCCGTTCGGTGCGCAGCCAGGTGATTTCATTGAGAAACAGAGAGCATGTGAATTTATCCAAGCTCTCGGGGCACAGCATGCCGAAAATTATTCTCCGTGATATACTCCCGTATGTTGCCTCGTATGTTGTGATGGCACTCATCCTTCAAATATCGTCCGGCATACTGGCGGAAGCGCAATTATCCATGTTGGGTTTGGGCCCATCAACGTCAAATGTAACGACTCTGGGCCTCATGATGCAGTGGGCGACCAAGTTTTCCGCTCATACTCTGGGCGCATGGTGGGCATTTGTACCTGTAATTCTTTCTATAACGTTCATCTCATTCTCGCTTAACTTGATGAATACCGGGCTCGACCAGGTCTTTAACCCGCAGTTGAGAGACAATTAGAAGGAGAGGGATGAAATGAAGAATATCGCATTCATCTCGTTCTCGCT
>DBCZ01000077.1:3177-18627 GCA_002293315.1 Ruminococcaceae bacterium UBA945 | reverse complement strand
TGATGTCCGGGAGAAGATAATCGCCAACACGGGAATAGGTTATCTCCATAGGCTTGTCCTTCCTGCGGCAGGTGATGCCGCGATACGCCGACCGCTGAATGTACCGCAAACAGCCCGGTTGCGTATGTTGTAGTAGCATCTCATTTGAAATGCCCTTTACATCATACATCTTTAAAATTGTGTTCAATGAGTATTTGCAAAGATTTCCGGTTTTCCCTTTCAAGTTTTCACCTACATCATAAGCATCACCCTCACGCCTAATTCTGTCACAATTATACATGCACACACGTGAAGTGTCAACACGCATTTGTGAAGACGCAAGCAAAAAGGGCGGGATAACCCGCCCTAATGCTGAAGAAGAAGATGTATGAAATGAAATTCTTATTATCTGAAATATGGGTCGTCTGTCGGCGCTTCGGGGTTTTCGCCCTCGCTTTGTTCACCTGCATTCTCCGAAAGAACAAGCTCAATTTGCAGATTCTGCTCCTGCGTTGCGGCTCTGTTTACCGTGAGCGTCACTGCTTCGCCAGGCTTTTTGTCGGCGATGTATGACGCCAGAACGCTCGTCGAGGTTACAGGCGTGCCGTCGATGGCGGTAATCACGTCGCCCACTTCAAGTTCCGAAGCCTCCGCTTCGTCCGAGATAATCCTCGTTACATAAACGCCCTCTGAAAGACCGTAGAATCTCGCCGTCATGCTGTCAATATATTCGGGTGAAATGCCGAGCATGGGTCTGTCCTTAACATAGCCGTAATCCATGAGATTCTGTATAATCGGTGCGGCGGTGTCAATCGGAATCGCGAAGCCGAGGCCCTCATAGCCCGTCGCCACGATTTTCGAAGAGTTAATACCTACCACATAGCCATACATATCCACAAGCGCGCCGCCTGAGTTGCCGGGGTTGATTGCCGCGTCTGTCTGAATGCACTCCATCGTGTAGCCTGATTCGTCGCTGGTTACCTCTCTGTTGAGCGCCGAAACGTAGCCCAGCGTTACACTTGAATTGAACTGGATGCCGCCCGGGTTGCCGATAGCCATAACCTCGTCAGCCACCTTAAGGCCGTCTGATGAGCCGAATTCTGCGGGCTTGAGATTTTCCGCTTCAATTTTAAGCACCGCGAGGTCTGTCATCGTATCAGCTCCGATTAGCTCCGCCTCGTGTGTGAGACCGTCGCTCGTGATAACCTTGATCTTCGTCGCACCTGCCACAACATGCGCGTTCGTTACGATAAATCCGTCTTTGGTATAGATTATACCCGAACCCTGTGAGCTCGGCGTTATCGCTGACTCTTCGTCCTCCTCCTGCTCAAAGCCATAGCCGAAGATTGAGCCGAACGAAGACACCGGCACATATGTCTGGATGCACACAACTGACGGGATCAGTTTCTCAGCGACCTCCTGCTGTGTCAGCACGCCGCTGACTTCCGCGACGGGCGTGGCCGTGTTGTTATCCACCACCTGGTTCAACACGATATTTGAGCCGCCGTTTTCATTGGCCTGCAGCTTCAGTGTGCCTGTATTGACAAGCACCGTGAAAGCGCCGATTGTCGCCGTGGCCGTAATGAGGCACGAAAGAACGATTGCGAGTATTCTGCCGCCCCATCCGCCTTTTTTCTTTTCCTTGGGCGGCTTCGGCGCATATTGCGGGGCTGTCCATGTGTATGAAGAGCCGCTCTGGTAATATGCGTTCTGCTCCGCTGCTCGGGGCTGCGCCAGCGGCTGTGCATGTGGTTGTGTCGGCTGGCTGTAATTGTAGCTTTGTGTTGATTCAACCGGCGTCGCCACTGGCGCGCGCTGCTGTGTAACCGGCTCCGCAGGTGTTACCGTTGGTTCTGCCACCGGCGGATTGCTATCCTGATTGTTCTGATAGAAATTGTTGTCCATAATGCTTCTCCTTTGAGATTAAAAAATTCGTGATGTTGTTTCTTTCTTTGATTGTATTATCCGTCATTATTGTGATAAACCTGTGAAAGGAACAGCATTATTCACTGAAGATTTCTTTAACATTCCGTAAACAGCCATAACCTCAATATGCTTTCATTTACCTCGCCGCCGCTTTCACGGCTTCCGCCACCGCCGCCGCTACGCCTCTGTCAAGCGCAGACGGAATAATGTTCCCCTCATTTAACTCGTCGGCGGGGATATATCCGGCGATTGCATATGCCGCTGCCAGCTTCATCTCCTCGGTGATTTCGCTTGCCCGCGCGTCTAAGGCGCCTCTGAAAACGCCGGGGAAGGCCAGCAGGTTATTGATTTGATTCGGGTAATCTGACCTCCCCGTGCCGACTATCCTCGCGCCCGCTTCGAGCGCAGCTTCGGGGAAAATCTCCGGCGTGGGGTTCGCGCACGCGAAGACGATTGCGTCCTTCGACATCATGCTGACCATCTCCGGCTTCAGGCAATCCGGCGCGGAAAAGCCGAGGAAAATATCAGCGTCCGCAATTACATCGGCCAAGCTTCCTTCCAGCCTCTCGCCGTTCGTCATCTCCGCCATTTCCTGCTGCGCGAAAGAAAGGTTTTGCATACCTTTATATATGGCTCCCAGTTTGTCGCACATAATAACATCTCTGAGTCCCGCCTTTATGAGCAGCTTCGTCACGGCGATTCCCGCCGCGCCCGCACCGTTCACGACCGCTTTTACCTCTGAAATATTCTTTTTCACTATTTTCAGCGCGTTTACAAGCCCCGCCAATACGACAATCGCCGTGCCGTGCTGGTCGTCATGAAAGACCGGTATATTCAGCCTTTCCTTGAGCTTTCTCTCAATTTCAAAGCACCTCGGCGCGGAAATATCCTCTAGGTTTATCCCGCCGAACGAGCCTGCCATCAGCTCAACCGTTCTCACGATTTCATCTGTATTCTTGCTTCCAATGCAAAGCGGAAACGCGTCCACATCGGCAAACTTCTTGAACAGCACTGCCTTGCCCTCCATCACGGGCATGGCGGCCAGAGGGCCGATGTCGCCGAGGCCGAGCACTGCCGTGCCGTCTGTTATTATCGCCACAAGGTTTCCCCTGCGCGTGTATTCATATGCTTTCTCCGCGTCCTTCGCTATCTCGAGGCACGGCGCGGCCACACCGGGGGTGTAGGCGACGGATAAATCCTCGCGGGATTCAATCTCACACGGCGAGGCTATCCTTATTTTACCCTGCCATTCCCTGTGCGCTTTCAGCGCTTCTTTACTGTAATTCATGTTATCCTCCATATGTAAATTCTGATTCAGTATAGCAGAGTGGTTTTTTCATTTCAAGTTGCCGTTTGCGCAGGTTTGTGTATAATAAGATTATTCATTGCACAACGGGGGATAAATATGTATAAGGCCTGCATTTTTGATATGGACGGCACTCTGCTCAACACACTTGATTCAATCGCTTATTTCGGCAACATGGGGCTTGCTGAAGCCGGCTTGACGCCTCTGCCGGTCGAGCGGTATAAAGGCCTCATCGGAAACGGCGTGAAGGCGCTTCTTTCCGGCATGGTGAAAGCTGCCGGAGGAGAAGCAGACAGCTCCTCAATGAGCGTTATCTCAAAAGCCTACAACACTGCGTATGAAAATGACCCGCTTTTTCTTATCACCGCCTATGACGGGATCGAGGCTCTGCTTCAAAAACTCAAACGAGACGGCGTGAAGCTTGCCGTGCTTTCCAACAAGCCGGATAACGTCACGACCGTTATCGCGGCGCAAAGCTTCCCCGGTGTGTTTGATATCGTCTGCGGGCAACGCGACGGAGTACCCAGAAAGCCGGACCCCACCGCGCTTAATTCTATGATTTCACAGCTTGGCGTAAATAAAGAAGATGTTTTGTATATCGGCGACAGCGGCGTGGACATGCAAACCGCCGCAGCCACCGGTGTGAAGCCCTGCGGCGTACTGTGGGGCTTCCGCTCGGAGGAAGAGCTCAGAGAGAACGGGGCGGTTTTCCTTGCCAAAAATTCAGATGAGCTTGAGAAAATAATCTACGCATAAAAAGGAGCGCCGATGCGCTCTCTTTTTCCGCTATCTCTATATCTCCTTCTCGATTCTTTCCAGTATTTCCTTGCCCAGAACAGTATTATGACCTGAAACAATCGCTTTAATGCCCAGTTTTTTATATGCCTTAATCGTCTCAAGATATGTCGAGGCATCGGTATCCAGATGCGGCAGAATTTTCTCCATTGTGTCGCCGATATTATCTCCCGCGTTGAGCACGCCGTCTTGTTCGTCGAAAACGCTTATCGAGTCAACAGAGTGACCCGGCGAATAAAAGATTCTGATTTTATCATCGGGAAAATATATCTCATCTTCGAAAACTATATCCGGCAGGCAAAGCTCTGCCTCTCCCGCTATATACTGCGCGTTTTCGTCTATCATCTCCTGCCAATGCACCTCGGCAAGCTCTCTGCACGATTTGTGGGAAATAATCATGCCGTCTTTGAAGCAGAAGTTGCCCCATATATGGTCCCAGTGATAGTGCGTGTTTATCACCACAACCGGCTTTTCACCGTGCGCAAGAAGCTCATTCACCGGCTTCATGCTCTCTGAGCCGATGCCGGTGTCAATGACATAGCTGCGGTTTTCGCCCTCTATCACATGAAGGTTCAAATCCCAGTCGGGCAGTCGATAGGTAAAAACCGTGCTTCTTGCGCCTATTTTCTCCGTTTTAATCAAATTCAGATTTTTCATATTCTCACTGTGCCTCTATCGGCAAATCCGTCAAATAGCGCCGCACCATATCAAGTGCCTGTGAAGCCGCGCAGTGCCTGTGCCATTCACGGGATTTCGTTCTGCCAATCGGGCTTCGCTTCGTCACCCATGTATTCTTCCCGTCTGACAGCGCGATATACACGAGGCCCACGGGCTTTTCCTCCGTGCCGCCCCCCGGGCCGGCTATTCCGGTTATCCCGACGCCTAAGTCGGCGCCCGCTTTTTTGACTATTCCCTCCGCCATGGCTCTCGCCACCTCTTCGCTGACAGCGCCCTTTTCCGCGAGCACATCATGCGGCACGCCGAGCAGCAGCTCCTTGATTCTGTTTGCGTATGTCACCGCGCCCATCTCAAAGACCTCTGATGAGCCGGAAATATCCGTTATCCTTTTAGCGAGAAGCCCGCCTGTGCAGGATTCAGCCGTCGCGATTCTCTTGCCGCTCTCGCGCAGCAAATTCACAACCGTTTCTTCCAAGCTGTTCACGTCAACAGAATAAATGCTGTCTCCGATGCGCTTTTTTATCTCCTCGATTATCGGCGCGCAGAGCGCGTCAGCCTCCGCTTTCGTCGCGGCCTTTGCCGTCACTCGCAGAAAGCATTCGCCCTCGTTTGCATAAGGCGCGACGGTCGGGTTCGCACCCTCCATGAGGTCTGACGTGAGCTGCGCCGTCATCGCCTCGCCGATGCCGAAGATATGCACGCTGTGTGAGACAATTATAGCTTGCTCTCCGCTTTTGAGGTACGGCACGACGGATTCCGTCATCATCGGCTCCAGCTCGGAGGGCGGCCCGGGCAGCATGATAATCGTCGCGCCGTTCGCTGTTTGAAACGCGCAGCCGGGCGCCGTGCCGTTATTGTTCGTGAAAACGGTTGCCCCCTCGGGCAGCATGGCCTGCTTTTTCTGATTTTCACTGACGTTCTGTCGGTTGAAATACGTCACGATTCTATCAAGGCTTTCCTCATGCAGCACGAGCTTCTTGCCTGCCACGCGCGCGGCCGTCTCCTTTGTGAGGTCGTCGTCCGTCGGACCCAGCCCGCCTGTCATGATTAGCAAGTCGCTGCGCTGTGTCGCCATGCCGATAGCTTTTTCCAGCCTATCCGGATTATCCCCGACTACCGATGTATAGAGCAAATTTATCCCGAGCGCGGAAAGCTCCCGCGCGATTATCGCGGCGTCCACATTCACTATCTGCCCTAAAAGCAGCTCTGTTCCTACTGAAATAATCTCTGCGTTCATTATTTTATCTCCGTGTACTTCATTTTTTCTATGGCTTCATCGAGCATTTTGTCGCCGTCAATCAGCTTCTCGGCGGCTTCAAGCTTGGCTATCTTCGGGCGCGTGGCGGGGTGCTTGGGCGTAAAAATCGTACAGCAATCCTCATACGGCTCAATTGAGATGTTATATGTCTCAATCTCCCGCGCGATTTTTATTATCTCAGATTTATCCATACCGATAAGCGGCCTGAAAACCGGCATATCCACAACTGCGTCTGTACATGCGATGGCCTGCATGGTTTGGCTGGCCACCTGCCCTAGGCTTTCGCCCGTAATCAACGCCGCGCACTTTTGCGAAGCCGCAATCTTCTCTGCCGCTTTGAGCATATATCTCCTCAACAGCACCGTGCCGAGGTCTTCCGGGCATTTATCGCGGATCTCCACCTGCAAATCAGTCAACTCAACGGTTATCATCGTCATTCTGCCGGCGTATTCGCCGACCTTCTTCAGCAGATTTTCCACCTTTTGATGGGCAAGCTCGCTTGTGTACGGCGGGCTGGCGAAGTGAATCGCAGTCAGCTCCACACCGCGCTTTGCCATCATCCACGCCGCGACGGGACTGTCCAAGCCTCCGCTGATGAGAATCGCCGCCTTGCCGCCTGTTCCGACAGGGATTCCGCCCGCCGCCAGCTTCGTGTTCGTGTGGATATACGCCGCATTCTCTCGCACCTCCACGCGCACGGTGAAATCGGGTTGATGTACGTCTACGGAAAGATGCGGGTTCTTCTCCAGAATATATCCGCCCACGAGATTTGAAACCTCTGGCGAGGTCAATGGGAACTTCTTATCACTGCGCTTCGTCTCCACCTTGAAGGTCTTTGCTTTGCGCAGCTCCTCCGCCAGATATTCGGCCGCCTTGCGCTGAATGTCCCCAATCTCCTTTTCACACGCGGCGGCTCTTGCATATCCCACAACGCCGAACACCTTTTTCACGGCATCCGCCGCGGCGTCTAAATCCGCTTCCGGGTTTTTCGGTATGACGTAAACCGTCGATTGAATTGAATAAACCTCAAACTCACCGAATTTATTCAGCCTGCGGCGCACATTGCGCATGAGAATGTCCTCAAAGTTTCGCCTGTTGAGACCCTTGAGGACAACTTCGCCCAGCTTCAAAAGTATTACTTCTTCCATATTCTCCCCCGTCAAAACCGCGCCAGCGTTTCTATTCCGGCTTTCACCCCGTCAACAAGCGCGTCTATATCTTCAACATTATTGAACCTCGAGAAGCTTGCGCGAATCGCAGACTCAACCCGCTCCTTCGGCAAGCCCATAGCTTTAAGCACATGGCTCGGCTTGGCTCTTCCGCATGCCGAGCCGCTTGAAACATACACCTCTCTCTGCGAGAGGAAGTGCAGCATTGTTTCGGCTTTAATCCTGTCAACCGAGAAATTCAGGATATACGGCGAGGCGTCTTGCGGCGAATTGATTTCAACTCCCGGGATTTCTCTCAGCTTTTCGCGCAGATATAAGTTCAGGCTTTCCGCGTGAGCCGTGCTCTCCTTCACGCTGCCCGCACGCTTCACCGCCTCGGAAAATGCCGCGATGAGCGGCAGAGCCTCCGTGCCGGGGCGGTAACCGCGCTCCTGCCCGCCGCCGTAAAGCATCGGCCTTATCCGTGCCTTTTCATTTACATACAGCGCCCCCACGCCCTTCGGCGCATGCACCTTGTGCCCGCTGACGGTGAGCAAATCCGCGCCGAGCTTACGCGGGGTGAAATCCGTTTTGCAAAACGCCTGCACCGCGTCTGTGTGAAGAATCGCTGGGCTTTGCTTTCGCCGGATAATCGCCGCAATCTCTTTTACGGGCAAAACCGCGCCCGCCTCGTTATTCATCAGCATGGCGCTGACGAGAACCGTGCTCTCGTCTATGCTTTCTTCAAAGCTCTCCGCCGGAATATTCCCGTCACGGTCAGGCTTGACATAAACGACATCGAATCCCGCCTTTTCAAGCTCCTTCATGGCCTCCAGCACAGAGGGGTGTTCAATTGCCGTAGTAACGATTTTATTCCCCTGCCGCTTCTTCGCTTCCGCAGCGCCGAATATCGCGAGGTTATTCGCCTCCGTGCCGCCCGAGGTGAAGTACACTTCTGCGCTTTTGCAAAGAAGCTTTTCCGCCGCTGCCTCACGCGCCTCGTCAAGAACAAGCTTTGCCCTGAAGCCCATCGAGTGAAGCGACGAAGGGTTGCCGTATTCCTGCGTCATCACATATAGCGCGCGCTCGGCTGATTCCTTCAGCGTTTTCGTCGTCGCAGAGTTATCAAGATAATGCTCCATTTACTGTGTTTTCCTGTATCCGGCGGCAAAATCCACTTGATTTATCAGATCACTGCCGCTTGCAAAACGACAAAGATTCTCCGCCATAATCTCAACTATTCTATCATGTGTGTGCTTCAGATAGAAAAAGCCCGCGATATGCGGCGTTATCACCGCTGTCGGGATTTTCCACAGGCGGTGCTCCTGCGGCAGCGGCTCCGGCTCCGTCACATCCAGCCCCGCGCCCATAAGCTTGCCGCTTTCAAGCGCGTCTGCAAGCGCTTCAAGGTCAATCGCATTGCCTCTGCCTACGTTGAGAATCACCGCGCCGTCTTTCATTTTCTCGATGCGCTCCCGCGAAATGATATTCTCCGTTTGCGGCGTGCCGGGCAGGCTCATCGCAATCACGTCTGCCCGCGGGAGGAAATTATCAAGCTCGTCCTGTGTGATGATTTCATCTACATAATCTGGTTTTTCGCGATTCATGCGGCGCATTCCGATGACCGTCGCGCCCAGCACCTTCACTCTCCTGGCATATTCACCGCCGATGTCTCCCATGCCCAGCACGAGAACGTTCGCGCCGCTGATTGACTTGACGCTGCCCCTGCTCTCCCATTTGCGGGCGCTCTGATTATCCCTGTAAAGCTCCAGCTTCTTGATTATCTCAAGGTGCATGCCGAGCATATGCTCCGCAATCGCAAGCCCATAAGCGCCCGAGGCATTCGTCAGCGCGGTGGATTCCGCCAGAACCCCGTTCTTTATAAAAGGCTCGACCCCCGCACTGTTCGTTTGAAGCCACAGGAGCTTACCAGAGGCCTTGATGAAATCCGGCTTCGGGTTGCCGAGAATTATATTCGCCCATGCAACGTCATCCTCCGTTAAAACGGGCTTGAAGAGGGCGTCGTCAATGAATCTGTAATCGAAATTCGGCGCGGAGGATATGAGCTTCTGCCTCATTTCGGCATCCGTCGGAATAAGAACCAACACATTTTGCATTTTTAAGTTTCTCCCTTTATAATTTGTCTATTTCCGCAAGCCATATTGCGGCACTCGCGTCACTTGGAATATTATACCCCCCGCGCGGCGAGAGCGAAACCGAGCAGACCATCACGCCGTCAGGCATGCATGTGCGCTTGAACTGCTGTGTGAAGAAGCGCGAATAAAAAACCTTCAGCCACTTCTTAATCGCCGTGCTGTCATAATCGCCCTCGAACGTACGCTCTGCCATTCGGAAGATTTTCCCGGGCGAAAACCCGAAGCTCAGCATATGATACAGGAAGAAATCGTGCAGCTCATAAGGCCCGACTATATCCTCGGTGCGCTGCGATATTTCGCCGTCCTTGGGCGGCAGCAGCTCGGGGCTGACGGGCGTATCAAGTATGTCGAGCAAAGCCTCTTTCAGCTTGCCCTCGCTTTTTTCTGCCGTGTGCTTCACGAGATAGCGTACAAGCGTTTTCGGCACGCAGGAATTCACCGCATACATCGACATATGATCGCCGTTATATGTCGCCCAGCCGAGCGCGAGCTCGGAAAGGTCACCCGTGCCGACGACAAGCCCGCCAAGCCTGTTTGATAAATCCATCAGCACCTGCGTGCGCTCGCGCGCCTGCGCGTTCTCAAAGGTCACATCAAAATTGCTCACGTCTTGTCCTATATCCTCAAAGTGCTGAAGCACGGCCCTTTCAATCGGAATCTCCATATACTCCGCGCCGATTCCTCCCGCCAAGGCTACCGCATTGCTCCGCCCTCTTTCAGAGGTGCCGAAGCACGGCATTGAAACAGCAATTATTCCGGCCTTATCGAGTCCCATCATATCAAATGCTCTGCCTGTGACAATCAATGCGAGTGCGGAATCCAGCCCTCCTGAAAGCCCCAGAAGCGCCTGCCTGCTGTTTATGTGGCGAAGCCTCGCGGCCAAACCGGCCGACTGCAAATCAAGGATTGTCTCCGAATCTTCTCTTGATGCTTTCCCGCCATTCGGTACAAACGGTAGTTTTGAGTATTTCCTCTTAGGCATGAAGGCCTTGATTGTTTCTTCCTTGAAGCTGAAGCTGATGGGTAATACGTCCTCATCGCATGTGGCTTCCCGGGTGCTGCTTAGCATGCGCTCATGAATGAGGCGTTCTAAATCTATCTCTGCTATGGTTAAGCCCGTGGTTAAAAGTTTGCTTTCGGCCAGTATGTCGCCGTTTTCAGCGATGAGATTATGCCCCGCGAAAACCATATCCGTAGTGGATTCTCCCTCTCCGGCGTTCGAATAAACATACGCACCCGAAATCCGCCCGCTGTGCGCCTTAATATATGTGCGCCGATATTCCGCCTTGCCGGCGGTTTCGTTACTGCACGCCGCGTTAAGAAGCACAGTCGCACCATTTTCCGCAAGCCTCGCGCTCGGAGGTTCAGAAACCCATAAATCCTCGCAGATTTCCACGCCTATCTTGAGGTCTTCAACGCTATCGCATGTATAGAGAAGCCCGCTTCCAATCACCGTGCTTTG
Source organism: Ruminococcaceae bacterium UBA945 (assembly GCA_002293315.1). Lineage (GTDB taxonomy): Bacteria > Bacillota > Clostridia > Oscillospirales > Acutalibacteraceae > Scatolibacter. The sequence continues at coordinate 7,919 of DBCZ01000077.1, read as the reverse complement.
CCCGCAGTATTCTATCTCCGCAAGCCGCATGGCGGGCGTGAAGCACCGCCTCTCATCAAAGCCCGCATGGCTTGGGATATTCGTCTTGGCAGATAAGCCCAGAAGTTCGCCGCGCAGAAATACCGCCGCGCAGTTATACAGCTTGCCGTTATATGCCACAGGCAAGCCGACAGAACAGAGTATATCTCTGTCCATCGTGTTTTGCATCAGCGTTTTGAGCGCCGCTTCCGCCGAGGCGACGAGCGGTTTGCTAAGGAATAAATCCCCGCAGGTATAGGCCGTGACACAAAGCTCCGGAAAGGAAATCACGGCGCAGCCCGCCTCGGCGGCCTCGCATATCAGGCGCTCAATTTCAACAGTATTGTGTGTCGAATCCGCTACCCTTATCTTTGGCGTGGCGGTGGCGATTCTCAGGAAACCGTCTTTCATGTGAAACTCCTTTTCGTTCTTCTCGGCTTAATTCAAATCCCCTGCACTTGGCAGGGGACTCATTTTACTCTGTTTCTCCTCCGGGATTACTCTGGTCATCCGGCCACTCCACAGGCGTTGGCTCGGGTGTGGGGGTCGGGGTTGGCGTCGGTGTCTCCGGCGGTGGCGTGTCAGTCACGCCGGGGGTCGGGTCTATGCCCGGGTCCGGCGAGGGCGATTCCGGCGGAGGACTTACGGAAGGCGAAGGTGAGGGTGAACCGTCTATAGTGCCGCCTTCTTTGCTTGTATCTATCTTTGTTGTATCGGTGCCCGGGCCTATCGCGTAAATCACACCCGACGGCGGATAAAATGAATTCGGCATGTTTTCCTGCTTAACCTGCTCGCCGTTCTTATAGAATGTTCTGAGTGTGATGGATTCCACACCGGTGTTGCCCGATGTGCGCCTCACATATTCTCCCTGCTTGAGAGCTTGGTCATTCACGAAGCTGACAGTGTTCAGCGCGCCGATTGTATTCACTCTCTCGGAATAAATCTCGATTGAATCCCATTCCTCCGGCTGAACGCCGTAAATGTTAGTGTAGAGTGTGACGCCTTCCATCCAGCACATGAGATAGATGGGGTTTTCGAGGTTGTTTCTGAATTTGAAATCTATGTTACCGTAATCTACCGTAGCATCGCGGCCCGTCGGAACATACGAAGACTCGCGGCTGTGGCACTCTCTTTCAACTATTTCAAGACCCGCCAGCATGACCGCGTTATAAAGCGTGGACGAACCCTGGCATATGCCGCCGCCGATTACATCGACGAGTATTCCGTTGATGATTCCTCCTGCGGGAAGATACCCCGCCGCGGTGGAGGTGCTGTCGCCTATGGCGTCATTATACGAGAAAACCTGACCCGGCTGCATAATCGTGCCGTTTATATGCGAAAGCGCAAGCGCCATATTGCTGTTTCCGTTCCATGTGTTCGTTGATTCTGAAGAATATGTTGCGAGGCGAACGAATTTGCTTTCAAGCTCAGCCATCGCCATCTTGGGTGTGATTTCCATGAAAGCCGCCTGCAAATTGCCGCCCATCTTCTGTGAAAGCATCTGCCTGACGTTTTTCAGCGTGCTGTCGATGTCTGCACGGCTGCCCTTTTCGCCGTCCTTGAAGATGAATTTATCGTTCTCGGCGTCATAGCTGTCAACCGTGGCGTTCTTCCCGGCGATATAGCTCGTCTTCGCCGCCGCGATTATCTTTTCCTTGCCTGCCGGCGCTAAATCCAGGACGTATGAAATGTCTTGTGCGCCGGAAACACCCCCGCTCAGCATGGTGGGAACCTGCCTCTCAAGAATATCATTGCTCGAGAAATCATCTCCTTTTAGCACGACGGTGTCTGTGTTAAACTTTATGTTTATCTCTAAATTGTTCTTCACCTTGTCAAGATAAGCATGCCCCACGACAATGGCCTCGTCGGCAGACATGCCGGAAATATTCTCGCCCGAGAGAGTGGTGCCCTCCGGGAAGACGGTATTGTCGCTTTTAAGCATTGACGAGAGGCTGTTTGAGTTCTCGTCCATGCACGCAAAAAGAACGCCTGCGACCGCCAGAATGACAATGATGGCCAGCACCACACGAAAAATCGTTGAGACTCTGAATCCTCTTTCCATAAATATCACCTTCAATATTATTAAAGCAACAGCTTTTTTACATTTTGCTCTACTTAATTATACATATTATATGGCAAAAAGTAAAGAAAATCTCTGCATAACTTCCGTCTTTTTACACAGCAGCGATTTTTTAAGACAATATTATTTCACTCATGTGCATGCCGATTCAATTACATGGGGCTGGATTTTTCTTTTATCCCGTGGTAAAATATGAGTGCAAATTCACACAAAATTCATATAGGCGTGATAGTCTCTAACAAAACTTTATGAGTTTAGTAATTGCCGTGTAAGATGTTTTTAAGCTTTTCAGTCTATAATTTGAGCTATTATTCAGCTTTAGGTACTTATTGGGGGTTATTTCCACATGAAATTGCTAATTTTTTCCGCCGCTACCGGCGGGGGGCATGATCAGGCGGCAAGAGCCATAGGGGAATATTTCGGCGAGAACGGCTATGAGGTTCAGATTTTAGACGGTCTCAAAGAGGCTAATAAGCTTGTGGGTTCTGTCATCGTTAACAGCTATCGCTTCATGGCGAGGCACACGCCTGCGGTTTTCGGCGGGCTTTACAAATGGAGCGGCGACGACACAGGCATTTCGCGGCTTCTTAAAAGTCTGAACTCCTCCATGGGCCGGCAGCTTCTCTCTGTGATAAACGTCGAGCAGCCGGATTTAATCATCACCACACATCCGTTCATCACCGACATGATTTCCTCCATAAAAAAAAGAGGGCTGATTTCAGCCCCGATTATATGTGTCATGACCGATTACGGGCCTCACGCGGCGTGGCTTGCGAGCCACGTGGATGCGTTCATCACGGCCACGGAGGATATGACGGCGCCGATTGTCGAGCTGGGTGTGCCGGAGAATAAAATCCACCCTTACGGCATACCCGTGCGCAAAAGCTTCTTTATGGATTTTGACCGCGCCGAGATATACAAAGAGCTCGGCTTCTCCGAAGAAAAGCCCACTGTGCTTCTGATGGCCGGCAGCTTCGGTGTCAAAGCCGCCATAGATTTTTGCGAGGCGCTGATAAAATCGGCCGATAATATGCAGCTCATCGTCATAACCGGCAATAATGAAAGCCTGCGGGAGTCTTTTCAAAGGCTGCTGAGCGGCTGCAGCATCACGTATAAGCTTCTGGGCTTCACGACCGAGGTGCATAAATATATGCAGGCTGCGGATTTGCTCATCACCAAGCCGGGCGGGCTGACAGTCTCCGAAGCCTTGGCGAGTAACCTCCCTCTGGCCGTTTTTGACGCAATTCCCGGGCAGGAGGAAGACAACGCCGATTTTCTCGCGCGCCATTGCATGGGCGTGAAGCTCGGCAAGGAATCCTGCAATGCCAAGATAGTCGCAGAGCTTGCCAATGACGCCGAAAGGCTTGCGCAGATGAAGGCCGCCTGCGCCGCCTTTGACAGCAACGGCACTTTGCCGAAAATGAAGGCCTTGGCCGATGAAATAATCTCGCGCGGTGAAAGCATATGAGTTTTACAAAAGCTGATTACAAGAAAATCCTGGATGAATTCGAGCTGCTCGCCGATGCAGACTATATGCGCTTTCAGGAGAGAATAATCCCCGGCGCGGATTTGCGCTATGGCGTGAGAATGCCGGAAATCAAGCGAATCGGCAAGCAGATTGCAAAAAATGACGCCGAGGGCTTTCTCTCGCTCGTCGAGCAAGGCTCTTTTGAGGAAAGCGCCCTCACGGCGTATGTTCTCGCAATTATGAAAACCGACGTCGAACGACGCCTGCAATATATCAAGGATTTTATCCCGCACATCAATAATTGGTCTGTGTGCGACACGCTTTGCATGTCTTACAAGCCCAAAAAAGCTGACCGAGACGCTGTTTGGGCTTTTATGCTGCCATATTTCACGAGTGACGCCGAATTTTCAATACGCTTCGCACTGGTTTTGTTCCTCGCAAGCTTCATTGACGAAGAACATATCTCAATCGGGCTTTCACTGCTGGAGGAGGTTAATCACGAGGCATATTATGTAAAAATGGCGGTGGCGTGGGCGGTGTCAATATGCTTCATCAAGTTCCGCAATGAAACCCTTGCGCTTATCCAAAAGCAAGCACTCGATAAATTCACACAGAACAAGGCGATTCAGAAGATTCGTGAATCTTACCGCGTCTCGCAGGAAGACAAGGATATGCTTCTGAAGTATAAGCTTAATTAGGAAGAACCGGCAAACTCTGCCGGTTCTTTTATTTCCCGATATATGCAATTCCGTCTACCGCCAGCTTTGCATGCCCGTGTCACCCCAACCGTGAATTTTTTAATCCTGTCAGCCATAATTACCCTCCTTGGAATTCAGTCATATTCGGCCAATACCTCATCGGCATATGGTTTCGCCTATTTTGATGGTTTCTTCTCGATTCATTCTCTACCGTCTTATAGAGCAGCCGCCAAAGCTGTCTGTATTTCTCCTCATCTTCATCCGCCTCGGGGAACGTGATTTCCGTGTTCTCCATAAACGTGGTTTCACCGTCACTTTTGTGCATGAAGGCGCTTTTTCGGTTTTTGTCATATATGATGAAGTTCTCTGACGGTAATCTGTCACAAAACCGGCTCGCAATGCGCGGAATTACGTTATTCTTCGGCGTTATCACGGCCGCCAGAAAATCTCCGTACTGCGAGAAGCGCAGGAACTCAAG
>DBCZ01000077.1:2366-3147 GCA_002293315.1 Ruminococcaceae bacterium UBA945 | reverse complement strand
TGATTCGTCACCTTTGAGCCGATTTTATACCCCTTCTCCATGAATCGCAGGATTTTCAGCTCCTTATTCTCCTCGCATGAAAGAAACGCACATTGAATCCAGTCTTTGGCCTCATGTGAAATCTTCCTCGGAATAGAGGCGTTCACGCGGTCAGCATATTCCGCGACGGTTTCTATATATTTCACGGGAAAAATTGTCTCCTGTGCCGCGTCTTCGGGCTCTATCGCCTCGGGCTCTTTCTTTTCGCGAAAAGCCTCAAAGACGCAGCACAAAAAGCCGTCAAAGGTGCCGTCATAACGGTAAACTATATTTGCCCTGTCAAACATTTTGCGTTATCCTCCCTTGTGGGCGCGAACAAAGAAATCTGCTCCGGCGCGGCCAGCTCGCGCTCGGAAAAGCCTCGTTCGCTGATTGCCCCCGCAATCACGGCGGGATTATCGGTTCTTAAAATCGAGGCGGATTTTCCGTTACACGTGATGAAGAATCTGGCCCTTTTCAGCACCACGCCCAGCTTCTTCAGCGCCTCCACGTCGAGAACGGCATACTTGCGCGCCTGCGCTATCCGCTGTGCGCTTTTCACCCCGATGCCCGGCACGCGCAGAAGCATATTATACGGTGCGCGGTTGACCTCAACAGGGAACTGCTCCATGTGGTTTATCGCCCAGTTGCACTTCGGGTCAAGTAGCGGGTTGAAGTCTGGGTGCTCATCGTCCAGTATCTCTGCAGCTTTGAATTGGTAAAACCGCAAGAGCCAGTCCGCCTGATAGAGGCGGTTTTCCCG
>DBCZ01000077.1:2174-2326 GCA_002293315.1 Ruminococcaceae bacterium UBA945 | reverse complement strand
AAGCTATACTTATTGTATAATCCTTCGGTCAGGCGCAGAATCTGGACGTCGGATTCCGGAGAAGCTCCGATTATCATCTGCGTTGACTGCCCCGCGGGCACGAACTTCGGCGCCGATTTATACTTCACCAAATCTGTGCTGTTTTCCTTTAT
>DBCZ01000077.1:1896-2087 GCA_002293315.1 Ruminococcaceae bacterium UBA945 | reverse complement strand
AGCTGCGGGCTTGCGCCGGGAATTGCCTTGCAGTGGATATATCCGTTGAAGTTGTATTCCTCTCTCACTTTTTTGAGGACGGCCAGCATAAGCTCGCAGGTGTGGTCTGGGTTTTTAATAACCGCGGAACTGAGGAACAGCCCCTCAATATAGTTTCGGCGGTAGAAGTTTATCATCAGCCTGCACAGCTC
>DBCZ01000077.1:0-1869 GCA_002293315.1 Ruminococcaceae bacterium UBA945 | reverse complement strand
TCGTTGCTCATCAGCACCTTCAGAAGTGAAATACACCTGCCGTCACCGGCGAAGCTATGGCAGATTCCCGCCGCCACGGCATTGCCAATTTTCCCCTTTTCCCCGGGGCGGTCTACGCCGCTTGAGGTGCAGGCTACATCATATTTCGCCGCGTCTGTGAGAATTTTCAGCTTATCAAATTCATTCATATGCCATATCAAACCTTAGCAAAGCCAAGGTACTCCTCCTTCTCCTTTGTTGCTGCCAGCTCCTCAAAGAGCATTGCGCTTTTCACGCACTTCCTGCCGTATTTCTCCGAGAGGCCGTCTATGGTTTCCTCAAGCTTCTGCTGTCTTTCACGGCTTTTTTCCTCGGGATAGAGCGAGCATTGACCCTCATCGGATTCAATCAGCCCACCCGTCCTCAGCCCCAAGCCCCTTATGAGGCAATCCGGCTTTTCCTTCCTGTACAGCGCCACAGCCGTGGTGTACAGGGTTTTGGAATCGCACGCGGGCGGGTTTATGTGGGTTTGCCTCTGGATATCCTCAAAATCCTTGCTTCTTATGCTTATCTGCACCTCCGTGCATTTCTTACCCTTTTCCCTGAGCCTGTGCGCCACGGTTTCCGCCAAATCTATGAAGCCCGCCTTCACCTCTGCCTCCTCGCTGATGTCCCGCGGCAGGGTCATGCTGTTTCCCACGCTCTTTATCTCCTCCGCCTCGTCAATCTCCGCCACGGGCGAATTATCAAGACCGTTCGCGGCATACCACATGCTCTCGCCGCCTCTTCCGCAAAGCTTTTTAAGCACGCTCATATCCGTCTGCGCTATATCGCCGATTGTGTGAATGCCGTAAGCAGCGAGATTCCTCGCGGTTTTCGGCCCGACGAAAAGCATATCCCCCGCGGGCATTTTCCATATTATTTCCTTGTAATTCTCCTCACCGAACACGGTCACGGCGTCCGGCTTGCGATAATCCGAGCCCAGCTTCGCGAACACCTTGTTAAACGAAACACCGATGGAAACCGTGAGGTTCAACTCGCTTTTCACGCGCTTGCGTATATCCTCCGCTATCATCTCGGCCGTGCCGAACAGCCGCTCGCTGCCCCTTACGTCCAGCCAGCATTCGTCCATGCCGAAGCTTTCCACCTTATCGGTGTATTCATAATAAAGCTCCTTTGCAAGCTTCGAGTACTTCACGTATCTCTCGAAATGAGGCTTTGCAAGCACAAGCCCGGGGCATTTGCGCCTTGCGTCGCCGATAGTCTCCGCCGTCTTCACGCCGAAGCCCTTGGCGAGCTGGTTTTTCGCGAGGATGATGCCGTGCCGGTTTTCGGGGTTGCCGCAGACAGCCATCGGCACTTGTTTGAACTCGGGGTGATAGAGTTCTTCCACGCTGGCAAAAAAGGCGTCGCAATCGCAAAGATAAACCGTGCGGTCTTTTGCCGGCATGATACCCTCACCTCGATTCACGGCAGCGGCTTTTAGTAGCATCATACCACAGTGATGTGCTATAATAAACAGGCAACCATTATTATCAAGGAGAGATAGCATAACATGGCACTGCTCATTTCCAACGCAATCTTACATACCGTGGGCAACAGCGAGGCGCAGACGCATTATTCCGACATTGAGCTGGAGGTTGACAGCGAGACCGTAATAGAATATGCCGGCAAACAGGTGCGCCGCCTGCTGCGAAGCTCCGCCGCCAGGAACGCCACTTTTACGGCGGACTCACCGGTTTACCATTTGGTAAAAGCCTTTCAAAAGGATTAGATACCGTTTCGGGATATGGCCCGGCGGCTCTGCGAGCGCCTTGCAGGGATGATGGACGGCAACAAAGATATCCCCCCCGCCGACATCCTGACCGCCTTTTTCGACAACGGCGCCAA
>DBCZ01000039.1:18996-34670 GCA_002293315.1 Ruminococcaceae bacterium UBA945 | reverse complement strand
GCGGAATTCAGAGCCTTGGCGGCGGCCGAGGTAGAGACGGCAAGCTTAAGCTTTAATGCAGGCACAAACGGCGCGGGCTCAATGGAAACGCTTATTTACGGTTTGGGCGCTGAGGTGCTTGTGCCGTGGTGTGACTTCACATATAATTACACAAACACCGATAAGAAAGCCTTCAACGGTTGGAGCGGAAGCGACGGCGGAACCTATCATCCCGGCGATTCGATAATCTTGACACAGGATTTAACGCTCACCGCTATGTGGACCACATACACCGCTGTGGTCGCGAATAATATTGCCGCGGTGAACACGGCGATAGCAAACTTCAACAGCGGAACATGGTATACAAATTATGTCATAATCAATTTTAACGGAACTACATCTACCACAGGATTCGGCTCACCGTTTGGCGGTTCGAGGGGAGTTACAGTGACTTCATTTGACCCATGTTCTTCCGGTGGAACCATGAGAACAATGATGTTTCAGGAATGGGAAGGTTCTGAGCTTGGAGGACCCATTAGATTTGAGAATATTACTTTAAGAGCTACACAATCGCAAGTAGCCGACCTGTTTTTGAGAGGCAATCCGATTGTAATAGGTAAAAATGTCAGCACTGCGGCATACTCAAACGGGAATACGATGAGGATATCCGGCGGAGGAAGATATAATGACCTCGACGGCAATGTTGACATGCGAATTTTTGGAGGAGCATATCGTGATATTACCGGGTGTACATCATGGTACAATGGTATCAACGGCAATATTCGCATTGCCGTAATGGGCGGTACGGTTACAGGCGGGGTATACGGAACTTCAATGAGTGCGGCGAGTATACGCGGAGACATTGATATAAAAATAGGCGGAAATGTAAATATTACCGGAAATGTATATGCAGGAGGTAATCAGGCAACTATTACCGGAAACACGAAGATGAGCGTTTCCGGCGGAACAATCGGCGGCGGAGCTTTCGGCGGCGGCATTGGCGCGGCTGTGACGGGTTCTTCTGAAATGAAGGTATCCGGCGGCTTAATCGGCGGCAATGTCTACGGCGGCGGCGACCAGCAGGCAGGGCGTGTAGGCGGAAACGCGAGCGTTGAGATTACCGGCGGCACTATAAACGGCAGAGTTTACGGCGGCGGAAATATGGGTCCTGTTGACGGAGGCACGAGCGTAACCGTCTCCGGCGGCGAGATTAAGAATAACGTCTTCGGCGCGGGCGGAAACGCGGCCATCGGCGCAGGCGGCACAAACAGGGATTCTCTTGTTTCTGTGTCCGGAGGAACAATAAGCGGAAACATCTTCGGCGGCGGCGATCAGGCCGGCGGAACGGTTTCGGGCAAAGCGCAGGTTCAGATTTCAGGCGGAGAGATAACCGGTACGGTTTACGGCGGCGGAAATGCGGCGAATGTTCCCGCGACGAGCGTTGATATATCCGGCGGCACAATAGGCGCGGTTTATGGCGGCGGCCTTGCGGGAAACGTCTCGGGCACGACATATGTTTCGGCGGGCAATGCCGAGGTTACAGGCGACATATACGGCGGCGGCATGAACGGCCAGGTTAGTTCAACGTATGTTGAGCTGAGCGGGGTTAATGTGGGCAGCAATGTTTACGGCGGCGGGGAAAACGCGGCCGTGGCGGCGCTTGTGAATCCGGAAAGCGCTTCTCCCGTGCAGATTGCCGGGGGCTCTGTCATGGGCGAGGTCTATGGCGGCGGAAAGAACGGCGCGGTGAACGGCGCAAGCGGAGTATCAATCTCCGGCGGCGCGGTAATCGGCACGGTTTACGGCGGCGGAGAGGATGCCGAAGTTACGGGCACAACTCATGTGCTGATAAATAACTCAGGCGTTGTGAATGAGGTCTATGGCGGCGGCAAGAACGGCCGCGTGCGCTCAACATATATCAGCATCACAGGTGTGGACAGCACAATCGGCGCACTGGAGGAGCTGGAAAATCCGGCGAACGGCAATGTTTACGGCGGCGGCGAAGGCGCAAGCGCGACCATAAGCGATGCGGCTTCGAGCACAAGCGTCACGATTGACGCGGCAAAGGTATACGGCACGGTCTTCGGCGGCGGTAATGCGGCCGTTGCGCCGAGGGCCGAGATTATCATCGCCAACGGCGCCAAGGTCGGCTCGGCTTTTGGCGGCGGCTATAACGGGGCAATCACAGGCAGCGCAAGCGTTTCGATTACCGATTCCTCGACGTATTTCAGCGTTTTCGGAGGCGGCAAGGAGGGCGCGGTTAACTCGGCAAGCCTCTTAATAGAGAACTCCGCCATAGGCACAGACACCACGGAGGGGCATATTTACGGCGGCGGAGAAGGTGCGGCGGCACATGTCACGACAGGCACACCTGCAGTCACGATAAAGAACACAAGCGTTTCCGGCTCGGTTTATGGAGGCGGAGACAAGGGCAATGTGCAAAGTGCAAGGGTGGATATAATCGGAAACTGCTCGATTGCAGGCTCGGTTTACGGCGGCGGCAAGGGCGATCTGGCAAATCATACTCTCGGGCTTGTAGACGGAAACGCGGTGCTTCATATTTATAACGAAAGCGGAAACGCGCGCGCTGCCATAGGCGGCTCAGTTTATGGCGGCGGTGACAGCGGAAACGTGAACGGCAGCGCCACGGTGACGCTTGAATCGGCGACGGTATCCGAAAGTGCTTATGCCGGAGGAAATAACGGCGAGGTCACAGGAAATACATCTCTGAACATAAGCGGCGGCGCGGTGGGGCGCAATGCCTACGGCGGAAGCCTGATGGGTCCTGTCGGCGGCGATTCAAGCCTCAATATCAGCGGCGGGCTCGTCGGAAGAAATGCGTTCGGCGGTAGCAGGGGAAGCAGCTCTGATATAAACAGCGGAACAGTTTCGGGGAATTCTGTGGTCAGCGTCACAAACGGCACAGTCGGCGAGAACGGCTTTGTGCCGAGCAATCCGGAGGAGAGCGGAAACCTGATTGCCGGCGGAGAATATGCGCCGGTGCTGGGGAATTCCACGGTGACCGTGAATATAACCACCGGCGGCATTGCCACATCGGTTTACGGCGGCGGCTTCTTTGCGCCCGTTGGCACGAATAGCGCCGGCGGCATCGCGACGGTGAACATTCAAAAGGGGCTTGTCGGCGCGAGAGTATATGGCGGCGGATATGGCTCAGAGCGCGCGACGACGAGGCAGAGCACAGTCAATATTACGGGCGGCACAGTCGGCGCGACGGTCTATGGCGGCGGCGCGCTCGGTATAGTCAACGGAATAGGGAATGACAGCACCTTCATCAATATATCCGGCGGCGAAATTATGGGAAGTGTTTTTGGCGCGGGGCAGGGGCAGGCCACAGTAGATGCCGCCGGCGGAAGCTTCGGGCTTGTCAGAACGAGCACAAATGTGGAAATGACCGGCGGAACGGTGAGAGGTATCATATATGGCGGCGGAGACTTCGGAAACGTCGGCACGGGCACGATGACAAACGGCGTGCCTGCGGCCACGCCCTCTGCCACGGTTGGAACAAACATACACATGACGGGCGGCAGCGTTGGCGTGGCGGTTTTCGGCGGCGGAAGCGGCGCGATTTCAACTAACGGCTCAGACGGCGTCATCTTCGGAAACACCGGCGTAATAATTGAAAGAGGAAGCATTGGCAGCGCCGTGTGGGGCGGCTGCAACCGCTCATATGTCACAGGGGATACGTCGGTTGATATCGATCCGTCGCTCGGAAATATCACACTAAACGGCACGATTTACGGCGGCGGAAATATCCCGAGCGGAGATAACCCGGTTTACCGCGACGATATGTATCTGGTTCTCGGTCAGGCGGAGATATATCTTAACGGGCAGAACGGCGCGAACACCATGCAGATGACCGGAAGCATCTTCGGCGGCGGAAACCTCACAACGGTGCAGGGAAGCAAAACCGTTTTCATTGAGAACTATACAGGGGATATTGAGTCGCTTCAGAGGGCAGATGAAATATACGTAAGAAATTCTAACATACGGCTTTTCGGCGCGGACGACGTCACAGAGCCGGCATTGAGATATTATTCCGTCGCGGTGGTGGGAGAGCTTATAATCGCCAACGGCAGCACAGTGACAGTAGATAAGGAGGTGCGCTATTTATCCGAGCTCACCGCGGCGACCGTCACGGGAGAGTACCCGACGCTGACCACCTCTTATCACAGCGCTGATGCCTCAAGAAACACATTAAGGATATATCAGGGCAGAATTTTGCAAATCAGGAACAACGCGGGCGTATTCGGCATGGTAAACGGTGTTTTCTGGCTGGATATCCTCTCCGAATCAGGTTCAGACGAGTTCGGCGTAACGATTCAGGCAGCGCTGGCGAGCAGGATAAGCACCGACGGGAATCCGGCAAGCGCGCCAGCAGACACAGGCGCGTTCATCAGGGCGGATACAGACTCCGGCAGAAACCTGCCGCTTCAATCGGGGAAAACCTCATCTTATGCATACTGGCGGCTCGGAAGCGCCGCGTCCGTGATAGACCTCACAATCAGAGCGGTACATCAGGATAACGGCGGCACTGGGGATGTAACGGCAGAGTTTGAGCTCCCCACATCAATGACTGAATCAAGCTATATTATTGAAGACCCGATAGAGAAAAACGGCTCGTTTAATTTGGTGCTTCCGAGCGCTGTTTCAAGCGGAGTTACATTCCCGACGCTCAACAGCTCTTCGGGGCAGAACAAGAACAATACGTTTATTCTCAGTGTTGAAGCCACAAATGACGGCGACCCGAACGGCACGTGGGAGGAAACAGGCAGTGTGGTGTATTTTTCAACGGAAACACCGAGCAGCCCTCCCCCGTCTCCGTGGACTTCAAACGCAGGCGGCGTGTGGAGATATGGAAGCCTCAATCCCTCTACAACAGCCGATGGTCCCAACGCCGGCGCGAATGGCAAGGCGGTGTTTGAGCTGCACTATGAGCCGGATTTCAGAGGCTTTGTCGGCGGCACGATGAAGGCAACATTCAAAGAATATGAAGAGGGCATGCACATCGGCACCGTAATCGTGAACCTGACTATTGAAGGTGAAGAAAGCACCAATAAGGTACAGACGGCGGATATTGCAAAGGGCAAGATGTTCAGCGAGATATATAACGAAACACCGCCGGATGTGGAGATAAATAGCCTGAGTGCGGTTTCCACATTCTTCACGACGGTTTATTACCCTGAGGTGGCGGGTGCAAGCGGCATGAACGTCACGCTGCTTTCGGAGGGAGAGGATACCGAGGCCGTGAATTTCCCGCTTGGCACGAGAATAATCCTTGCGGACATGAATAATACCAGCGCGATGAACTACTACACGGTTCTGTCAACGCAATCGGGCGGCGCGGCGTCTATTTCACTGGACAACTTCGTCTCCCTGGGTACGGGAACGCAGGCGCATTATCCCGGCCCGACGGATAACACGAAGCGAATTACGGAAAAGATTCTGATAGTGTTGGATTTCTCCGGTGTGGCTGGAAATGCGCTTCTGCCGGACGGCAATTATTCTGTATGCCTGAGGCACAGCAATGCCGAGGAGTTTGCACAAAAAGCGGGCTTCACAGTGGCTCAGAATGAGTTCGCGCTTGGCGCGGGCGTAAGCGCGAGTAAGACAGGCGACAGAAAGGTGGATGTCATTCTCACGCAGCATATCCCGCCGCAGGAGACGAGGGTGGACGAAGGCGCGGAGTTCCTTGTGACGATGCTCACGGATACCGGAATTCAGGCCGCGATTTACCCCACGGCGGCGTTCGCGGTGAACTCAGGCGTGGTGTTCATCAATGCCGACGGCACTTTGACGGTGAAATCCTCCGTGCCGTCTACGACGCTGACGATTGATTTCTCCGGCGTAACGCAGTCGAACTTGCCGGGCGGAAGCTATAAATTCGGCATTGACGTCTTACAGCTGGATATTTCGGACGAGATGCAATCGGCGATAACCCTCGCGGACGGCAACGCGGGCGGTGACTCAATCACGAGTTATCCGCAGGCTGTTAAAGCGAGCGTCGCGGATAATTCTGACAGGCTCTTGGATGTCTCTGAAGGCTCGGCGGAGCTGGAGGTGAATATCGCGCTTGATAATCTTGGGCAGGGAGATGCCGTGACGGCAGAGGTGCTTAAGAAGGTCGGCACCGCGCCGGTTTCTTCAAGCTATGCCGGGGTGGCGTCCGGCGCAAGCTGGGTGGCGCTGACAGGCACGGGTGAAAGCCGTTTGGCAACAGTGACTGTACCGCAGGGGCAGGCCGCCGGAACTTACAGGCTGATGATACGTGTTATAAACGGCGACGGAATCACAGTGGCCGAAGCGCCGTGTAACTTCATTGTAAAATAGCAGGCATAAAAACAGCCCGCCGTATCTCACGGCGGGCTGTTTTCTTATGTTTTATGAAGCGTAATCGCTGATGAATGAGGCAATTGCTTCTTCGCATAGCTTCGGGCTGCGGACATATGCCTGTGCGTGCTGTGCGCCCTCAATGACTAAAACGCGCTTTTCAGAAGCACACGCCGCGTAGTTTTCCTCCGTCATATACGGTGGCACGAAGTCATCAAGGCCACCGTGAATGAAAAGCACGGGGATTTCCGTGTTGGCGAGCGCCTCTCTGGCAGAGGTTTTCTCGGGGTCGAACCCGGCGGCAGCCTTGAAAAGCACAGAGGCGGCGGGCATAATCAGAGGTATGAGATATTTGATGACGGGGATTTTACACGCCACATGTATCATTATATCATAGGCGCTGGTGTAGCCGCAGTCGGCGATTATTCCCTTCACGCTTGGCGGAAGCTGAAGCGCCGATGCCATCATGACCGTCGCGCTGCCCATAGAGATTCCGGCGAGGAAGATGTCGCCGCCGAACTGGCGGTCAGCATACTCCACCCAGAGGCGGCAATCGTTCTGCTCTCTTGCGCCGAAAGTGATGTATCTGCCCTCGCTTTCATCGTGGCTTCGCTGGCAGGGCAGAATCAGGTTATATCCGAGCCCGACGAGGAATTCCGCCTCGGGCGCAAAATCCACAAGAGCGCGGGAATGATACCCGTGAAAGGCGATAACCGTGCCCCTTGCGTTCTCGGCGGGGATAAGAAGCCCGGTAAGCTTGAGCCTGTCGCGCGAGCGAATGCTTATCTTTTCGCTGTAATGCGCGCGTATCCACTCCTGCCCCTCAATTATCTTCGGCGTATACTCGCCGAAATCCGGATCAGACGGACGCAAAAGATCAGCCCTCTCGCCTTTTCTGGCAGAGGCAAAACGAAAGAAAAACACGCTCAGCCCGATATAAATGACGAGCAAAGCCGTAAGAACAATAAAGAACACCGCCACAACACCACACTCCTCAATCCGCAGGGTTAGAATGCGTAAAAACATACGCGCCTATAGCAACTGAAACCGAAAGGTTAAGCGAATCCACCTCTTTGCTTTGAGGAATGAAAACGCTTTTACCGTATTTGCCGAAGGAAGCGGGCAGCCCGCTTGCCTCATTGCCGAAAACAAGGCTGTATCTCTCACTCTTCGGGCAGCCTTCAGGGGTGAGGACAGTGCCGCCGTCCAACATGAAGGGGAAAATATCGCGGCCAGGAAACCCGCGCATATATTCATCAAATGACGAAAAACAGTCGATTCTGATTTTGAAGATTGCGCCCATCGAGGCGCGAATGACCCTCGGGTCATGAAAATCCGCGGCGGGCGAGATAACGGCGATGTCTTTGATGCCGAAGCCGAGCGCCGTGCGGATTATCGTGCCGAGATTGCCCATGTCCGCAGGGTTTACAAGTACAATATGAGCCATGCCGTCCATAAGAGGCGAAGAGGCTTTTTCAAAAGCCGCCGCAGCATAGCAGATATCCTTGCTTGAAATCCGCGAAAGCGCCTTTTTAGAGAAAATATGCGGCACAGCCTTGCTTTCGCAAAGGGCGATGAGCTTCTCGCGCTCATTGAAGCTTTCATCTATAAACACGCAAAGTGCGCGTTCTGCTGCGCTGCCAAGAAGCTCGAAGGTCGGAAAAGGACCGAGGGCATATGAATAAGCAAAATCCCGTTTATATTTTTTGGGAAGCTCTTTGGTGAAATCCATAATAAACTCCTGTGTTATCTACTCCCCATTCTAAAGGCAAACAAGAGAAAATGCAAGCTTTACCCAGAGAGCGATATTCCCGAGAGAAGATGCCGCCTCAAAGCAGAAGCCTCCCGTAAAGGAGGCTCTTCGCTCAGGCAAACGGATTCTCTGAAGGATACAGCATAGCTTTGGGCTGATTGAAGCCTATCTCAGGCACGCCGAGGAACTTGAAGACCTCGAAAAGGGCTTTGCCGAAATGTCCGAAAGCCACTGCGCCGTGGTGCGGATAATTCTTTCCCACCAGCACATGGCGGTAGAAGCGTGCCATTTCCGGGATTGCAAAGACGCCGATTCCACCGAAGCTGTGCGTGGCGGGCGGAAGCACCTCGCCCTCTGCGACATACGCGCGCAGGTGGCTGTCAGCGGTGCTTTGCAGGCGGAAGAACGTGATGTCGCCCGGGATAATATCGCCCTCAAGTGTACCCTGTGTGACCTCCTCCGGCAAGGAGCGCGCCATAATCTTCTGATAGCTCATCACAGGATTTCTGAGCTTTGCAGAGCAGGTGTTGCCGCAGTGGAAGCCCATGAACGTATCTGTGAAGGAATAATCATATTTCCCCTTTATCTCGTTTTCATACATATCGCGCGGCACGGTGTTGTTGATGTCAAGCAGCGTGACGGCGTCTCCGCTCACGATTTGCCCGATGAACTCGCTCAGCGCCCCGTAGACGTCTACCTCACACGAGACAGGTATGCCGCGGCTCGTCAGGCGACCGTTGACATAGCACGGCACGAAGCCGAACTGCGTCTGAAATGCCGGCCAGCATTTCCCTGCGATTGCCACGAATTTCCGCGAGCCCTTGCGCTCCGCTACCCAGTCAAGCAAAGTGATTTCATACTGCGCCAGTTTCGAGAGGATTTCGGGCTTCCTGTTGCCGTCGCCCAGCTCGGCCGCCATATCTGCCGCGACCTCGGGGATTCTCGCGTCATTTTCATGCTTTTTGAAGGCTTCGAATAAATCCAGCTCGGAATTCTCCTGAATCTCCACTCCTAAATCATAGAGATTTTTAATCGGCGCGTTGCACGCAAGGAAGTCGTCCGGCCTCGGGCCGAACGTGAGGATTTTGAGATTCTTAAGCCCGATTATCGCTTTCGCGACAGGCTCGAAATCATGTATCATCTTTGCGCAGTCCTCTGCGTCGCCGACAGGATAAGGCGGGATATAAGCGTTCTTTATATCGCGCAGCGCGATGTTATAGCTCGCGTTCAGCATGCCGCAATATGCGTCGCCTCGGTCGTCAAGGAGCTTGTCAGAGCTTTCCTCCGCCGCGGCGATGAACATAACCGGGCCGTCAAAGCTCTTGGCAAGCAAAGTCTCCGGCGTCTCTGGGCCGAAATTGCCGAGGAAGACCACCAGCGCATTGCAGCCCGCGCCGCGAACCTCATCAAGGGCTTTCATCATATGGGCTTCATTCTCTACGCATGTGGGGCATTCATAGATTTCGCCGTATTTCTCATATGCCTTCACAAGCGCGGCGCGCCTGGAAACGGACAGCGTCATCGGGAAGCAGTCGCGGCTGACGGCGACTATGCCAAGCTTCAGCTCAGGGATATTTATCATAATTTTTTCCTCCATTTTACTTTTCATTAAATTATACTTCTATAATATGCCCGGCGCGGCAGGTTGTCAATCGTATTTCTCGCTATATTCACCGTTGCCAAGGGGATAATTTTGCGGTACTATATAGGCAGCAAACGAGTGAGGAGAAAACTATGATTTATCTGTTGTCGGCAATTCTTGCGCTCATATTGATTCTTATAGTCTGGCTGTGGCTGATTGCGCCGCGCAGGACGATGAAAGCGCGGCTTCTGAGCCTCGCGAAGTATGACTATGCCCACAGGGGGCTGCATAATAACGATAAAGGCGTGCCGGAGAATTCGCTGAAGGCCTTTCGCATTGCGGCAGAGGCGGGCTTCGGGATTGAGCTGGATTTGCAGCTGACGAAGGATAAGCGCGTCGTCGTGCATCACGACGCGGACTTGAAGCGCTCCTGCGGCGCAGATGTGAGAATCGCGGATTTAACCTTTGATGAGCTCTCGGCCTACAGTCTTTTCGGCACAGAGGAGAAAATCCCGACGTTTGAAGACGCCATGCTTGCCATTGGCAGAAGAGTGCCGGTTATAGTGGAAATCAAGAATTATCAGAGCTCGGGGAGAATCTGTCCGCTTGTGCTGCCTATTTTGGAGGATTACTCAGGCGAATACACAATTGAATCCTTTGACCCGTTTATCGTTAGATGGTTTAAGGAGCATGCGGCTCAAATCCTTCGCGGTCAGCTCATGGACAGGCTGGAAAAAGGTAAGAACGGACTGAATTTCTTCACGGCGTTCATGGCGCGGAACATGCTGACGAATTTCCTCGCGCGCCCGGACTATGAAGCATACAACTTTGAATTCAGGCAGAACCCGTCTCTGCGCCTCTCACGCAGGGCTCTGGGAATGCAGGAGGTCAGCTGGACGCTCAAGAACCCCGCTGATTACCAAGCCGCAAAAGCGGACGGCTGCATCTGCATCTTTGAAGGCTTTGAGCCGAATAAAGCCCCGGAGGAAGTTAAGTTCAGCACCCCCGTGGCGGAGAAGCCCGCAGCGGTGGTTCAAATGAAGAGAGAAAAGCCGTAAATCCGCCTATAGATATAGTATATATGTATTATTAAGCACTAGATGTTCCGCATTTTGAAGGTTTAAGAAACAGCGGAGAAAAAAAGTTGAATCAGGCAGAAAAAAGCCTTGCAAATCGGGTCTGGCTGTGATATTATATCAAGGCACGACTGCGACAGATATGCGTTGAAGCGGGAGGTTGCGGCAGAGGAAGAGAAGTAGAAAACCTCGTCTTTGCCGGTTTTTCCGTGGAGTATGTCCGATTTCAAACCGGGCGACTAATTTAAGAAGTGGGAACCGTGGGGCATGCCCCAAAGGCCGAATTTGCTTTTTAATGTATTGGGTTTTTTCTGCTCAATCGCACCCGGAATCCATCTTAGGATTTCGGTTTTTGTATGCTCACACATGAAACACCCGGAGCAGTGTAGATAAAAATCCAAGCGCCAACACAATATTTAAGGAGGCGATTTTAGTGGCAGTCAAAGAAAAAATCAGAATCAGAGTAAAGGGCTACGACCATCAGCTCGTTGACCAGAGCGCGGAGAAAATCGTAGCGACGGCCAAGCGTACGGGCGCAAGAGTTTCGGGCCCGATACCGCTGCCGACACAGAAGGAGATTATCACAATCCTTCGCGCTGTTCATAAGTATAAGGACAGCCGTGAGCAGTTTGAGCAGAGAACGCACAAGAGGCTTATCGACATCTTGAGGCCCAGCAACAAGACGGTCGAGGCGCTGATGGGGCTTGAGCTCCCCGCGGGCGTTGATATTGAAATCAAGCTGTAAATCCGTGTGTCATGTTGGCGGGTAATCCGTCAACCAATAACCATCAGGAGGAAAATAAATGAAAAAAGGCATTATCGGAAAGAAAATTGGCATGACGCAGATTTTCGATGAATTTGGCAAGGTGATTCCGGTCACGGTCGTCGAGGCGGGCCCATGCGTCGTCACACAGAAGAAAACTGTTGACAGCGACGGCTACGAGGCGATTCAAGTCGGCTTCGGAGACATGAAGGCTAACAAGGTTACGAAGCCTCTTGCAGGTCACTTCAAAAAGGGTGACGTTGCGCCGAAGAGGACGCTCCGCGAGCTGAGGCTTGAGGATATATCGGGCTTCAGTGTCGGAGATTTAATCAAGGCCGATATTTTTGAGGCAGGCGAGAAAGTGGACGTCACAGGCGTCAGCAAGGGTAAGGGCTTCGCGGGCGTTATCAAGCGCTGGAACTTCCACCGTTTGAAGGAAACCCACGGTACGGGTCCGGTTGCACGTCACGGCGGCTCGAGCGGCGCGGTTTCGTCTCCGTCAAGAGTCTGGAAGGGCCTCAAAATGGCCGGCCATCTCGGCGTGGACACAACCACGGTGCAGAATCTCACAATTGCCAAGATAGACGCAGAAAACAATCTCATCGCTGTTAAAGGGGCGATTCCGGGTCCGAACGGCGGAATCGTGACGATCAAAAACAGCGTTAAAGTTTAAGGGAAGGGGGAACAAGAATGCCAACAGTATCAGTTTTGAATGTTGAAGGCAAGGAAGTCGGAAAGGTAGAGCTTTCCGAGGGAGTCTTCGGCATTAAGCCGAATATTTCGGTCATGAATGATGTGGTTAAAAATCTGCTCGCGAACAGGCGTCAGGGCACTCAGTCCTCTCTCACCCGTTCCGAGGTAAGCGGCGGCGGAAGAAAGCCGTGGAGACAAAAAGGAACAGGCAGGGCCCGCCAGGGCTCGACGCGTTCGCCACAGTGGACGCACGGCGGAATAGCCTTCGGCCCGAAGCCGAGGTCATACCGCTACACGCTCAACAAAAAGGTGAGAAGGCTCGCGATGAAGTCGGCTCTCTCATCAAAGGTGCTTGACAACGAAATGATTGTCATTGACAAGGTTGAGCTGGATTCTTTCAAAACAAAAGCAATCGCCGCTATGTTAAAGGCGGTGGGCTCAGATAGAAAAGCACTCATCGTGCTGCCGGACAACAACAAGTTCGTCATCTCGTCTGCGAGGAATATCCCGGGCGTGAAGACGGCGCAGGTAAACACGCTGAATGTGTATGACATCCTCAACGCAGACAAGTTCATCGTCATAAAGGATGCCGTCGCAAAAATCGAGGAGGTGTACGCATAATGGCAATGGTACAAGATATTGTGATTCGGCCTATAATCACCGAGAAATCCATGGCCGGCAATCAGATGAAGAAATACACCTTCGAAGTCAAGAAAGACGCAACGAAGATAGACGTCAAAAGAGCCGTTGAAGAGCTCTTCGGCGTTGAGGTAAGCAAGGTGCATACAATGCATGTGAGAGGGCATCTTCGCCGTCAGGGAAGAACGCAGGGATACACAAGAAGCTGGAAGAAAGCGATTGTTACGCTGACAGACGGCAGCAAATCCATAGAGTTCTTTGATTCGATGGTCTAAGCCTTTTTGGAACGTATGGGAGGCACGTGAAGCTCCCGCAAAACCAACAGATTCACAAGGAGATAAATAATGGCAATCAGAATTTATAAGCCGACCTCGAATGCGCGCCGTAATATGTCTGTAACAGACTACACGCAGCTTTCTAAGGACGGCCCCGAAAAGAGCCTGCTTGCCCCGATTAAAAAGCATTCGGGACGCAACAGCTACGGCAGAATAACAGTTCGCCACAGAGGCGGCGGAAACCGCAAGAAGTACAGAATCATCGACTTCAAGCGCCAGAAGGTCGGCATGACGGCCGAGGTGCTTGGCATAGAATATGACCCGAACCGCTCGGCCTTCATCGCGCTTTTGCAGTATGAAGACGGCACGAAGAGCTACATCACAGCGCCGCACGGCCTTAAAAAGGGCGATAAGGTTACATCCGGCGCAGAGGCGGACATCAAGGTGGGCAACGCGCTTCCCCTCTCGGCTATCCCGACGGGTACGTTCATTCACAACATTGAGCTCTATCCCGGCAAGGGCGCGCAGATTGCGCGTTCGGCGGGCATCATGGCTCAGCTGATGGCCAAGGAGAACGGCTACGCGCTCGTGCGGCTTCCTTCGGGAGAGCTCAGAAACTTCCCGGATAAATGCATAGCCTCAATCGGTCAGGTCAGCAATATCGACCATGAAAACGTTAAAATCGGCAAGGCCGGACGCAAGCGTCATCTCGGCTGGAGGCCCACTGTCAGAGGCTCGGTCATGAACCCGAACGACCACCCGCACGGCGGCGGCGAGGGCAAGAGTCCGATAGGCAGACCCGGCCCGGTAACCCCCTGGGGCAAGCCGACGCTTGGATATAGGACAAGAAAAACGCACAAAGCCAGCGATAAGCTTATCGTAAGGCGCAGAAACCATAAATAAGGGCATAGGGAAAGGAGCTTAAATAAAAATGAGCAGAAGCTTAAAAAAAGGACCTTTTGTACAGCCTGTGCTGCTTAAAAGGATTCAGGCAATGAATGAGAACGGCGAGAAGAAGATTGTCCGGACATGGAGCAGGGCTTCGATGATATTCCCTGATTTCGTAGGGCACACCATCGCCGTGCATGACGGAAGAAAGCATGTTCCGGTATATGTTACGGAAGATATGGTAGGACACAAGCTCGGTGAGTTTGCGCCCACCAGAGTATTCAAGGGCCACGCGGGCTCTAAGGCGACTAAGTGAGGAGGGAGAGAATATAATGGAAGCAAGAGCAGAACTTAGATACACCAGAATCTCTCCGCGCAAGGTTGGGATAGTGCTTGATTTAATCCGCAACAAGCCGGTTGATCTGGCGGCGGCGATTTTGAAGCACACGCCCAAGGCGGCATGCGAGGATTTGCAGAAGCTTTTGAAGTCTGCCGTCTCGAATGCAGAGAATAACCACAGCATGGACGTTTCGAGCCTGTATGTGTCAGAGTGCTTTGTCACACCCGGCCCGATTCTTAAAAGATTCAGACCCGGCCCGCACGGCAGAGGCATGAGAATTCTGAAAAGAACCTCTCACGTGACAATCGTCGTGAAGGAAAAGGACGACGATAATCTTGTGACCACGGTTTCAGCGCCCGCGGAGGAGAAGCCGGCTAATAAGCCAGCGGCTACTAAGCCAGCGGCTGCTAAACCGGCGGTCAAGAAGGCGGCTGCTAAGCCGGCGGCAAAGAAAGCAACAGACGCCAAGACAACGGCGAAGAAATCTACTGCCGCAAAACCGGCAGCTAAGACCACAGCCGCAAAGTCGGAGGCAAAGAAAACCGGCGAAAAGGCCGAAACTCCTGTGAAGAAGGCGGCGAAAGCGGCAGCTTCAAAGGTGAAAGAGGCTGAAGGCGAAGCCAAGGAAACCGTCAAAAAGACAACCAAGGCCGCGGAGGACATAAAGGAAAACATCGCTGATAAGGCAGAAGACGTCAAAGAGGCGGTAACCGAAAAGGCAGAGGATATTAAGGAAACAGTCACCGAGAAGGTGGAAGAAATAAAAGAAGCCAAGGAAAATGAGGAGTAAGGAGGTAAAGATATGGGACAGAAAGTAAATCCGCACGGCCTGCGCGTTGGCGTAATCAAAGACTGGGATTCCCGTTGGTACGCGAGAGATGATGTTTTCGGCGATACGCTCGTCATGGACTATAAGCTACGCAAGATGCTCAAGAAGCAGCTTTACCTCGCAGGTATTCCCAAGATAGAAATTGAGCGCGATGCCTCAAAGGTGAGAATTCACATTCATTGCGCGAAGCCCGGCCTCGTTATAGGCAAGGGCGGCACGGAGATTGAAAAGCTTCGCCTTCAGTGCGAGCAGATGATAAACAAGCCCGTCATCATCAATATCATCGAGGTGCGTCAGCCGGATTTGAACGCTCAGCTCGTCGCGGAGAACATCGCTTCTCAGCTTGAGAGGCGCGTATCCTTCAGAAGAGCGATGAAGCAGTGCATCGGCCGCAGCATGAAGCTCGGCGCAAAGGGCATCAAAACGATGGTCGCCGGCAGGCTCGGCGGCGCAGAAATCGCGAGAAGCGAAACATATCACGACGGCACAATCCCGCTGCAGACCATCAG
>DBCZ01000039.1:13296-18944 GCA_002293315.1 Ruminococcaceae bacterium UBA945 | reverse complement strand
CGTCAGGGCGAGCGCCCCGAAAGAAGAGAGCGCAGAGACAGAAACGACAGACACGGAGACAGACGCCCCAGAGGCGACAGACCTCCGAGAAATAACGACAACCGCGGCGGACGCCCGGACGGCAGAAATGCAGGACGTTCGGCAGCGCCGAGGAACAGGGAAGGAGGCCGAGGCTAATGTTGATACCCAAGCGTGTGAAATACCGCAGAGTTCACAGAGGACGCATGAGGGGCAAGGCGACAAGAGGCAATAAGGTCACTTACGGCGAGTTTGGCCTTCAGGCACTGGAACCCTCGTGGATTACATCTAACCAGATAGAGGCGGCNNAAGCGCGGCGGTCAGGTGTGGATTAAGATATTCCCGCATAAGCCTGTCACGAAGAAGCCGCTTGAGGTCCGAATGGGCTCAGGTAAGGGAGCTCCCGAATTCTGGGTGGCGGTCGTTAAGCCGGGCGTTGTGATGTTTGAAATGGACGGCGTCGATGAGACAACGGCAAGAGAGGCCATGCGTCTTGCGGCGATGAAGCTTCCGATTAAGTGCAAGTTTGTTAAGAAAGAGGGAGGCGAAGCACAGTGAAAACAACTGAAATCAGAGAGATGACGGCTGAAGAGCTGGGTACAAAGCTCGTTGAACTCAAAAGTGAGCTTTTCAATCTTCGTTTCCAGCATGCAGTGAATCAGCTCGATAACCCGATGCGTATTTCGGCAGTGAAGAAGGACATAGCGCGTGTTAAAACGATTATACGCGAAAATGAGCTTCACGCCGACAATACTTAAGAAAGGGAGGGCTGAGAAATGAGCGAAGCAGTTAGAGGTACGAGGAAGACAGCCATAGGCATGGTGACAAGCGACAAAATGGATAAAACGGTTGTCGTTTCAATCCAGAGCAGCGTTAAGCACCCGCTCTACAATAAAATCATCAAGCGCACAGTTAAGAGAAAAGCGCATGACGAAAAGAACGAGTGCGGCGTGGGTGACCGCGTGCGTATCATGGAGACTCGCCCGCTTTCAAAGGATAAAACCTGGCGAGTGGTCGAGATTGTGGAGAAAGCCAAGTAGTACAATTGACAGTTGACAGTGGATAGTTAAGGACATAAGGGCAATTGACAATTGCCGGTTAGGAGTTCTGATAAGACCGTCGGAATTTTTTGCAAAATATCCGACTGGCGGGTGTTCGGTGGGAGAAAATGGAGCGCAGCTACTGTGCGGTGAATCCATCCCGTAAAAACCGGATAAGCTATCAGTAAATCTAAGGAGGAAGAAAAGTGATTCAGCAACAGAGTTACCTAAAGGTTGCCGACAACAGCGGTGCTAAGGAAATCATGTGCATCCGCGTGCTGGGCGGCACAGGCAGAAGATATGCGAATGTCGGCGACGTCATCGTGGCCTCGGTAAAGAAAGCGGCGCCGGGCGGCGGCGTGAAGAAGGGCGAGGTTGTGAAGGCCGTTATCGTAAGATCGGCATTCGGAATGCGCCGTGACGACGGAACATACATCAGGTTTGATGAAAATGCCGCCGTGCTCATAAGAGAAGACAAAAACCCCAGGGGAACACGTATCTTTGGCCCGGTCGCGAGAGAGCTTCGCGACAAGGAGTATATGAGAATACTGTCGCTTGCCCCGGAAGTGCTTTAATGGAGGTCACTGAGAATGAATAAACCTAATAAAGTTCATGTTAAAACCGGTGACACCGTCATGATTATGAGCGGCAGAGACCGTGGCAAGAAAGGCAAGATTATGGCCGTGAGCCCAAAAGAGGGCAAGGTTATCATCGAGAACGCGCACTTTGTCTCGAAGCACGTCAAGCCCCGCAAAATGGGTGAGCCGGGCGGAATAATCAAGGCTGAGTCGGCGATATACTCAAGCAAGGTGCAGATTTTCTGCAGCCACTGCAATAAGCCCACACGCATCGGACACAAGATTCTCGAAGACGGTACAAAAGAGAGAATCTGCAGAAAATGCGGCGAAACGCTGTAAGGGAGGGGGAAACATAATGGCAAGACTTAAGGATTATTACAAGAAAGACGTCGCGCCCGCTTTGATGAAGAAATTCGAGTATAAAAGCGTGATGGAGATTCCCGCCCTCGACAAAATCGTCGTGAATGTCGGCGCTGGAGAGGCGAAGGAAAACGCGAAGGTCATTGATAACATCACAGGTGACCTCATGAAAATAACAGGTCAGAAGCCAATGGTATGTAAGGCGAGAAAGTCCGTCGCGAACTTCAAGCTTCGTGAGGGCATGGCAATCGGGCTGAAGGTGACGCTCAGAGGAGAGAAGATGTATGAGTTCCTCGACAGGCTCTTCAACGTGGCCCTGCCCCGTGTACGTGACTTCCGCGGCATAAACCCGAACTCGTTCGACGGCAGAGGGAATTACAACCTTGGTATCAAAGAGCAGCTTATCTTCCCTGAAATCGATTACGATAAGGTCGATAGAGTCAGGGGCATGGATATATGCTTTGTAACAACAGCAAACACAGACGAAGAGGCCCGCGAGTTCCTAACTCTTATGGGCGCTCCGTTTGCAAGTTAAGGAGGGATTTTGTGGCCAAGACATCTATGAAAGTCAAACAGCAGAGACCGCAGAAGTATTCTACAAGAAGATACAACAGATGTAAGATTTGCGGCAGGCCGCATGCCTACCTTCGTAAGTATGGCGTATGCCGTATCTGCTTCAGAGAGCTTGCCTATAAGGGCGAGATTCCTGGAGTAAGAAAAGCAAGCTGGTAATAGGATAAGGAGGAAGAATTATGCAGATTACAGACCCTATCGCAGATTTGCTTACCCGTATCCGAAACGCGCAGTCTGCAAGACACGGTTCAGTTGAAGTTCCGGCTTCCAATATGAAGAAGAACATCTGCCAGATTCTCGTTGACGAGGGCTATGTGCGCTCATTCAATGTCACGGAAGACGGCAAGCAGGGAATCATCAGGATAACTCTCAGATATGTTGAGGGTGAGCCGGTGATTAAGGGCCTGAAGAGAGTTTCTAAGCCCGGCTTGAGGATTTACTCAAACGCCGAAGAACTCCCGAAGGTAATGAAGGGCCTTGGCATTGCCGTTGTTTCCACATCAAAGGGAATCATGACGGACAGAGCCGCCAGAAAAGAGAATGTGGGCGGAGAAGTGCTCGCGTTCGTTTGGTAAGAGAAGAAATAAGAAAAATGGCAAGAGAATAATAAGCAAGGAGGAACACCTATGTCCAGAATTGGAAGAAAACCCATAAATATTCCCGCCGGCGTTGACATCAAGGTTGACGGCAGCGTAGTGACGGTCAAGGGGCCGAAGGGTCAGCTTAACCAGAGTTTCAACCCTAACATGGAAATTAAGGTTGAGGGTGCTGAGATAGTTGTTAACCGTCCGAATGACGAAAAAGAAAACAGGTCTCTTCATGGCCTGACGAGAACGCTCATCTCAAACATGGTGACGGGCGTTACGGAGGGCTTCACAAAGCAGCTTGACGTTCAGGGCGTCGGATACAGAGTTCAGAAGCAGGGCAAAGACCTTGTGATGAACCTCGGTTATTCGCATCAGGTTACCGTTTCCGAAACAGACGACATCAAGATTGAGTCGCCGAACCAGAACACAATTATCGTCAGCGGTATAGACAAGCAGAAGGTAGGCCAGTTTGCCGCGGAGATAAGGGAAAAGAGACCGCCCGAGCCGTATAAGGGCAAGGGAATCAGATATGCGGGCGAGTATGTACGCCGCAAAGAAGGAAAAGCAGGAAAGGGCGCTAAGGCGTAAGTGAGGAGGGAAAGTTATGGTAAAGAAACCAAGCAGAAATGATGCCAGACTTCACCGCCACAAGAGGGTGCGCGGCAAGGTCACCGGCACGGCAGACAGACCCAGGCTAAACGTGTTCCGCTCCGCAACGAACATCTATGCGCAGGTTATAGACGATGTGGCAGGCAAAACGCTCTGCGCGGCGTCGTCACTTGAGAAGGATTTCTCGGGAAAAGGCGGAAACAAAGAGGGCGCCCGCGAGATTGGCAAGCTGATTGCCAAAAGGGCGCAGGATAAAGGCATCACAACCGTGGTCTTTGACCGCGGAGGGTACATATTTCACGGCCGCGTCAAAGAGCTGGCCGACGGCGCCCGCGAGGGTGGCCTGAACTTCTAATCAAAGGAGGAAATGAGTTTTGGCTAGTAAAATTGACGCATCAACACTGGACCTGAAAGAGAGAGTCGTAGCTATTAACCGTGTTTCAAAGACAGTTAAGGGCGGCAGAATCTTCAAATTCGCGGCGCTTGTCGTCGTGGGCAACGGAGAGGGCATCGTGGGCTTTGGAATCGGAAAAGCCGGAGAAGTTCCGGATTCAATCCGCAAGGGTATTGAAGATGCAAAAAAGAACTTGATGAACGTTTCGCTCAAGGGCAGCACCATTCCGCATGAGGTTATGGGCGAGTTCGGCGCAGGCAAGGTTCTCTTGAAGCCCGCCGCGCCCGGAACAGGCGTTATCGCCGGCGGCCCGGTTCGTGCCGTTGTTGAGAGCGTAGGCATCAAGGACATCAGAACTAAAGAGCTCAGGACGAAGAATCCTGTCAACGTAGTGCGCGCCACACTTGAAGGGCTTTCAAGACTTCGCACCGCCGAAGAGGTTGCAGCGTTGCGTGGCAAAACCGTTAAAGAAATACTGTAAGGGAGGTACGCA
This sequence comes from Ruminococcaceae bacterium UBA945, assembly GCA_002293315.1. Lineage (GTDB taxonomy): Bacteria > Bacillota > Clostridia > Oscillospirales > Acutalibacteraceae > Scatolibacter. Next base: position 14,292 of record DBCZ01000039.1, on the reverse strand, counting down.
ATATGGCGAACGTAAACATCGTGCTCAAAAAAAGCCTGATAGGCAGCAAGGTAGACCAGATTGCTACAGCTCATGCACTCGGCCTCAAAAGGCCGGGAGACAGTACTACGCAACCTGATAACCCACAGACGATGGGCAAAGTAAAGAAAATCTCTCATCTTGTTGAGGTGAAGAAGTAAGCAAGGAGGTGCGAAAAATGAAACTGAACCAGCTAACGGCAACACCGGGGTCAAGCAGAGAGGGCAGACGTATCGGCCGCGGCCACGGCTCCGGACAGGGCAAAACGGCGGGTAAAGGACACAAGGGGCAGAAAGCCAGAAGCGGCTATTCTAGACGCTGGGGCTTTGAGGGCGGCCAGATGCCTTTGCAGAGACGTATCCCTAAAAGAGGCTTCAACAACATATTCGCCAAAGAGTATGTTTCGGTAAATGTAAGCAGTCTCAACCGTTTCGAAGACGGCGCATCGGTAGACGCGCAGGCGCTGATTGAAGCGGGTGTGATACATGAAAGCTATGACGGCGTCAAGATTCTCGCTAACGGCAAGCTTGAGAAGAAGCTGACTATCAAAGCATCGGCGTTCTCAGAAGGGGCTAAAGCCAAAATCGAGGCCGCAGGCGGAAAGGCCGAGGTGATTTAATTGTTCTCAACTTTCAAAAACGCCTGGAGAATCCCGGATTTACGCAAAAAGATTCTCTTCACGCTTCTTATAATCGTAGCTTACCGTCTCGGTGCGGTCATTCCTGTTCCGTTCTTGGATGTGGCGGCATTGAACGAAACAATGCAGGCCTCTTCCGGAACGGCACTCGGATACATAAACATGCTGACGGGCGGCGCTTTCTCTCAGGCGACAATCTTTGCGATGGGTATCGCGCCGTACATCAACAGCTCGATTATCATGCAGCTCTTGCAGGTGGCTATTCCGCCGCTTGAGAGAATGGCTAAAGAGGGCGAAGAGGGCAGGAAGAAAATTGCCGCTATCACAAGATTTGTGACGGT
>DBCZ01000039.1:0-13259 GCA_002293315.1 Ruminococcaceae bacterium UBA945 | reverse complement strand
GAGGGCTTCCCGATGGTCTTCGCGGCTATCGTGATTATCCTCACATTCACGGCGGGCACGGCGCTCGTCATGTGGATGGGCGAGCAAATCAACAACAACGGTATCGGCAACGGTATCTCAATGCTCCTTTTTGCGGGCATCGTGGCAAGGCTCCCGGTCACCTTCGGCGCGCTGTGGCAATATTTCCAGCTCGCGCTTGAAGACCCGACGACATCAGGTCAGTTCTTTATCCTCGTGCCGATGTTCATTGTGATGTTCCTTGCCGTCATCTGGCTCATCGTCTTCATGAACGAGGCCGAGAGGCGGATTCCCGTGCAGTACGCAAAGAAGGTCGTAGGCAGAAAGATGTATGGCGGGCAAAGCTCATTCTTGCCGATTAAGGTTGCGATGAGCGGTGTTATGCCAGTCATCTTCGCAAGCTCAATCCTTGCGATACCCGACCTCGTGAGCCTGTTTGTCACGCCTGAGCCGGGCGGCTTCTTTGAGGCCGTGCTCAACGCGACGACCAACGGCGGCTGGCTGTACTGCCTGCTGTATTTCCTGCTGATACTGATGTTTGCGTTCTTCTATATGTCAGTTCAGTACAACCCGCTTGAAATGGCGAACAACCTTCGCCAGAGCAACGGCACTATCCCGGGTATTCGTCCGGGTAAGCCGACGGCGGACTTCATCGCTAAAATCCTTTCAAAAATCACCTTTATCGGCGCGCTGTTCTTGGCCGTGGTGGCACTCGTCCCGATTATTTACGGTTCGCTTTCGGGTATGGGCAGCCTCTCGGTTGGCGGCACATCAATTATCATTATGGTCGGCGTGGCGCTTGAGACAGTGAAGCAGCTCGAAAGCCAGATGATGATGCGNNCACTACAAGGGATTCTTGGATTGATTATAAAGGAGAGCTAAAATGAAATTGATGTTTTTAGGAGCTCCGGGCGCGGGAAAAGGTACTCAGGCTGAGAACGTCAGCGAGAAGTATAATATCCCGGCAATTTCCACGGGGAATATTCTCCGTGAAGCGCTCAAGAACGGCACTGAGATGGGCATGAAGGCCAAAAGCTTTATGGACGCGGGGCGGCTTGTTCCCGATGACATACTGATTGGCATCATCAAGGACAGGCTCAAGGAAGACGACGCGAAGAACGGCTTCATCCTTGACGGCTTCCCGAGAACCATCCCACAGGCCGAGGCTCTGGACGGAATGGGCGTCTCACTGGACGGCGTGATTGATATAATCGTGGCGGACGCTGAGATTGTCAAGAGAATGTCCGGACGCCGTGTCTGCGAAAGCTGCGGCGCGTCATACCACCTGCTTTATAAAAAGCCGAAGGTAGACGGAGTTTGCGACGCTTGCTCAGGCACCCTCATACAGCGCAAGGATGACCACCCCGATACGGTTCTGGACCGTCTCAAGGTATACCATGAGCAGACGGAGCCGCTTGAGGATTATTACAGTAAGCAGAATAAGCTTCTGAAGGTGCAGGGTCAAGAAGAACTCGCCGACACAACAAAGCTTGTTTTTGAAGCGGTCGAAAAGATGGAAGCGCAGTAATTGCATCGGGCAGCTTTCGGCATGAAATCTGCCCGGGCATTAAGCTTTTTCGGGGCTGATGTTTTTCACTGTGTCAGCGCAAATCTTCAAAGACCGGCCTAGGAGAATTCCATGATAATTATGAAAACCAGCCGTGAACTCTCTCTGATGAGAGAAGCCGGCAGAATCTCCGCAAGGGCGCTTGAAATTGCGGGGAAAGCGGTGGAGCCGGGTGTCACAACCTATGAAATCGACGAAATCGCAAGGAAATACATCGCAAGCGAGGGAGCAACACCAAGCTTTCTGAATTATCAGGGTTTTCCGGCAAATTCATGCATTTCTGTAAACAATGTGATCATCCACGGCATACCTTCAAAAAATGAGAAGCTCAAAAGCGGCGACATCGTAAGCATTGACATCGGCGCAAAGCTAAACGGCTTCCATGGAGACAACGCGTACACCTTCGCCTGCGGAGACATTTCCGCCGAGGCGCAGAGGCTGCTCACAGTGACGAAAGAAAGCCTCTATGAAGGAATCAAGGCAGCTGTCGCGGGAAACCGCACGGGCGACATCGGCAGCGCGGTGCAGAGGTATGTTGAAGCCCGCAATTACTCGGTGGTACGAGAATTCGTCGGACACGGAGTAGGTGCGGACATGCACGAAGACCCATCAATTCCCAATTACGGCACGGCGGGGAGAGGCGCACGCCTGCTTCCCGGCATGGTAATCGCGATTGAGCCCATGATAAACGCGGGCTCGGCGGGAATAAGGCATATGCCCGACGGCTGGACGATTACCACAAGAGACGGCAAGCTCTCCGCTCACTTTGAGCATACCGTCGCTATCACACCCGACGGCCCGGTCATTCTGACTGACCCGAGCCGAGAGGTGCAGCGATGAAAAAAGAGAACGCTTATAAGTCCCTTGTCGTGAGAGGGCAGGTAGTAAAATCAATCGCCGGACATGACAGAGACGATTTTCAGGTGGTTTTGGAGGTTTCTCCGCCATATGTGACAGTATGCGACGGAAAACGCCGAAGCCTCTCCAAACCAAAGCGCAAGAAGCTGCTTCATATAGCGGCGACGAAAACAGTGCTTGACGAGGAGAACCTGCAAAATGACCGGCGCATCAGAACGGCTCTTCGTGAGCTCGGCGGCGAAGAGGAAAGCTAGCGAAGCGGCAGCTATAATCCTTTAAGGAGGAATTTATGTCGAAAGATGACGTAATTGAAGTAGCCGGAGTTGTCAAAGAGGCACTTCCAAATGCTACATTTCAGGTTGAATTGCAAAACGGACACACGATTTTAGCACATATATCCGGAAAGCTGAGAATGAACTATATCAGAATCCTTCCCGGTGATAAGGTGACTGTTGAAATGTCTCCGTATGACTTGACAAAAGGACGCATAACCTGGAGGACGAAGTAAAAGGCGCGCGAGGGTTTCCTCGGTTAGCCGAAATTGAAGCGACAGTTTAGGAGGAAGAGAAATGAAAGTGAGACCTTCTGTAAAAAAGATGTGTGAAAAATGCAAAATAATCAAGCGCAAGGGAAGAGTCATGGTTATCTGTGAGAATCCCAAGCATAAACAGCGTCAGGGCTGATAAAGAAAGTGGAGGTTTAATGTATGGCTCGTATATCAGGTGTTGACTTGCCGAGAGACAAGAGAATCGAGATCGCTCTAACTTATATTTTCGGGATTGGCCGCAGCACTGCGACTAAAATCTGCGCTGAAGCAGGTGTGGACCCGGATATCCGCGTGAGAGACCTCTCTCATGACGACGAGGGTAAGCTCAGAGATTATATCGACCAAAACTGCCGGGTTGAGGGTGACCTCCGCCGTGAGGTTGCGTTCGATATAAAGAGGCTCATCGAAATAGGCTGCTATCGCGGCATTCGCCATAGAAAGGGTCTTCCCGTCAGGGGGCAGCGTTCGAAGACAAACGCAAGAACTCGCAAAGGCCCCAGAAGAACAATGGCCAACAAGAAGAAATAATCGGGAGGGATAATTAAATGGCAGCACAGAAAAAAGCAACCACACGCAGACGCCGCGAGAAAAAGAATATCGAGCGCGGTGCAGCACATATTCAGTCTACCTTCAATAACACGATAGTCACTATCACGGATGTTCAGGGCAATGCCGTTTCATGGGCAAGCTCGGGTGAGCTCGGCTTCAGAGGCTCAAGAAAATCCACGCCGTTTGCGGCGCAGTCAGCGGCGGAGACAGCGGCGAAGCTCGCAATGGACCACGGCATGAAATCGGTAGATGTATACGTCAAGGGCCCGGGCGCGGGACGTGAGGCGGCGATCAGAGCGCTTCAGTCGGCAGGCCTCGATGTAAGCATGATTAAGGACGTCACGCCAATTCCCCACAACGGCTGCCGTCCTCCGAAGAGAAGACGTATATAGTTTACCGAATTAGGAGGAAAATAAATAATGGCAAGATATACAGAAGCAGTATGCAAGCTCTGCCGCAGAGAGGGTACAAAGCTGTTCCTCAAGGGCGACAGATGCTATTCTGAAAAATGCGCGATGAACCGCAGGGCTTATGCCCCAGGTCAGCACGGCCAAGGCAGAAAGAAGACATCGGAATATGGGCTTCAGCTGCGTGCAAAGCAGATGACAAAGCGTTTTTACGGCGTTTTGGAGAAGCAGTTCAAGGGCTATTATGAGCTAGGCACGAAGATGCAGGGCAAGGCCGGTGACAATCTCCTCATTCTGCTCGAAACGCGCCTCGATAACATCGCTTATCGCTGCGGTTGGGCGAATTCAAGAGCCGAAGCGAGGCAGCTTGTCGTACACGGGCATTTCACCGTGAACGGCAAAAAGGTTGACATCCCGTCATACCTTGTGAAGCCGGGCGATGTGGTCGCGATTAAGGAGAACTCAAAATCAAACACCAAGTTCAAGGCGGTTCTCGAAAACAACGCTTCACGTCCGAGGCCCAACTGGATTGACGTGGACGACGGAACATCTCAGGCGAAGATTTCAGCCTTCCCGACACGCGAAGAAATTGATTTAGAGGTGGACGAAACGCTCATCGTCGAGTTGTACTCCAAGTAATGTCTCATGCACATGGATGAGTAAGCGTATTAAGTTTTTGCTGATATGTATAAGGAGGAAATAGATGATTGAGATAGAAAGACCGAAGATTGAAATCGAAGAAATCTCCGAGAGCGGAAAATACGGCAAGTTTATTGTTGAGCCGCTGGAGAGGGGTTTCGGAACAACCCTCGGAAACAGCCTGAGAAGAGTTTTGCTTTCTAGTCTGCCTGGTGTTGCCGTAAAGGCGATTAAGGTAGACGGCATTCTGCATGAGTTTTCGACAATCCCCGGAATAAAAGAGGATATGACGGAAATCGTGCTCAATATCAAGGGCATAATTGCCAAGATGCACGGAGACGGACCGAAAACAGTGGAAATCTCCGCCGAAGGACCGATGGACATCACTGCCGGCGATATAAAGACAGACAGCGAGGTTGAAATTCTGAACCCCGAGCTGCACATAGCCACACTGGGCGAAGACGGCAAGCTCTTCATGGAAATCACAATAGATTCCGGCAGGGGCTATGTTTCCAGCGAGCGCAACAAGCAGGAATTTGCCGAGGATATTCTCGGTGAAATAGCAGTGGATTCAATCTACACGCCTGTATTGAAGGTTAACTTCAGCGTTGAAAGCACACGCGTCGGGCAGAGCATAGACTATGACAAGCTGACGCTTGAGGTCTGGACAAACGGCGTTATCAACGCCCAGGAAGCGGTTTCGCTTGCGGCACGTGTTCTGACAGACCATCTCAACCTCTTTGTGGACCTCTCCGATAAAGGTAAGAGCACGGAGATTATGATTGAAAAGGATGACGGCAGCAAGGAAAAGGTGCTTGAGATGACGATCGAAGAGCTTGATTTATCCGTGCGCTCGTTCAACTGTCTGAAGCGTGCGGGCATCAACACGGTTGAAGACCTCATCAATAAGTCTGAGGATGACATGATGAAGGTGAGAAACCTTGGCCGCAAATCGCTGGAGGAGGTTGTCTGGAAGCTCGCTTCACTGGGGCTGGGCCTCCGTAATGACGACGAATAATTTGATTTTTTAAGGAATGGAGTGAATATCATGCCGGGAACAAGGAAGCTTGGAAGAGAAACGGCTCATAGAACCGCCATGTTAAGAGGTCTTGTGACATTTCTGTTTGAAAACGGAAAGATAGAGACGACCGTGACACGCGCGAAGGAGGTTCAGTCAATGGCCGAGAAGATGATTACAATCGCGAAAAACGATAATCTTCACAACAGGCGTTTGGCGCTGAGCTTTATCACCAAGGAGGGCGTAACAAGCAAGCTCTTTACCGAAATTGCGCCGAAGTATGCCGACAGAAACGGCGGCTGCACGCGCGTGGTAAGGATCGGCCCGCGCCGCGGAGATGCGGCTGAGATGGCGATTTTGGAGCTAATCTGATCACAATATATGCTCTTTGCAGAAAATTATATTGCACACTAAATGTGACAGCTTTTGTCATATTTAGTGTGCAATAATTATTATGGATAAAAGTATAGGCGGCATAACGAAGTGCCGCATGAGTTATGAAAGGCGGGAGCATTACAATGAAAAACGAGCGGTATGCAGATACAATAATGCGCGGGCATTTCCTTTACTGGGATATGCTTGGTAATTTGTGCGGGATAGAAAACCACAAAGAGGATAATCTGCAATGGCTGACAGGCGACATCAGCCACACTTATTTCACAAGTAATGTCGGGGTAGAAAATACCGCCGAGCGCATAAAAAGGGGAGAAATCCCGGCAAACCTGTTATTCCTGTCCGATAATTCTGATGAAAGCCGGACAGAGCCCTTTTTATCTTCGGGCTTATTCAGGAAAAGTTCTGAGACAATCGGCATGGCTCATGAACTGTGTGACACAGCTCTGCCGGAGCCAGATAGGCGCATCAATCTGCTTCGCGTCAGAGAAATCTCGCAGCTTAAAGCGGCGGGGGCAATCTTGAACGCAGTGTTTGAATACAACATATTTTCCCTTGATAAATTCATGGAGATGTTTGAAAGCACAAGGCAGTTTTTCTATCTTGCGGAGTATGAGGGCTTGCCCGTTGGCGCGGTCATGTCACAGCACGGTGATGATTACGTGAATATATCGTGGGTGGGCACACTGCCCGGATACCGCAAGCTGGGTATTGCGGGCTACCTGATTCAAATGGCCGAGCGCGACGGCATAGAGCGCGGCAAAGCTCTCGGCGTGCTTCACGGCTACCCCGGGATAGTCGGCGCTTACCGTAGGCTGGGATATGAGGAATACTCCCGCGGAACAGGGCTCGAATTCTGCGGCTGAATATGCAAAATGAACCAAGAACAGGCTCTCTGAAACCAGAGAGCCTGTTCTTTAGACGAATAGATTTGGCGGCAAGTTAATCATCATAATGCCCACGTCAGGACAGAATTTCAAGAGTATCACCACTTATGCGATATATATCTGTTTACCTCGTCAAACCATATTTTCTTCATGTGTCATCCGCCTCAATCGGCTCATGCTCTACTCCTTTTCCGGCATTGAGGGAGGCAAGCCCATCATTTTGGAAAAAATAGATGAAAACCTTGAAGAATTGCAAGATATATGGTATTGTATAACTAATTGTACACATTTTTTTTACGGGATACGGAGGATTATTGTGAAAAAGGCACTTTCGTTGATATTGATAGTATGTATGATATTTTCATCACTTTCCTTGAATGCGGCTGCCGAGGAACCGGAAGATGTGTCAATTGTGCACTTTATATCTGACGGCATAATTATTCTGCGGAAAGCCGACGGCATGATAGTCGCCGCGAGAGGTTTGACAGGAGAAGTCATTGTGCCGCAAACGATTGAGGGCATCACTGTGCGCGGCATAGAGGCCGCAGCGGGTGTTTCTCCGTTTGAGGAAAGCCCGTATATGACGATGCTGACTCTGCCAGGGAGCATCGAGACCCTTGTATCAAACGCAATTACATCGCAGAATCTGTTCAGCCTGACGCTGAGCAACGGCACTAAAACGATAGAGCAGGGTGCGATAAATGCGGACGAGTTGACAAGTCTCACGTTTCCCGATAGCTTGAGCAGCATAAAAGGAAATTTCCTCACGAGTGACAAGGCGAAGATATATATTTCCGGCAACAACCCGTATTTCTCAATGGATGGGCAGGGGCTGATCTATAACAAGCAGATGAATGAAATAGTGGCTTTTGCGGGCGAAAGAGCGCTGCATGCAAACCTTACTTTGCCTAGCGGAGTGAAGATTATCAGAGGCGGCGCATTCGCCTCAACAAAAGCCTCAAACACGCTCAAGACCATAACCTTCAACGGTGATTTAGAGGAAATCGGCGACGGTGCGTTCATGGGCTCAAGCGGCTTGAGAGAGATAGATTTGCCCGCCTCGCTGAAGAAAATAGGAACTTACGCTTTTGCAAACTGTCAAAGCTTTGAAAGTATAATGATACCTGACGCCACGGAGCTTTCCGGCTATGCTTTCGCAGAATGCAGAAAGCTGACGAGCGTTTCACTGGGTGAGGCGGTCACGGTTATCCCGGAAGGCACGTTTTCGGGAACGGGGCTGATGAACATACCAAACCTGAGCGTGCTGACGGAAATCGGCGCAAATGCTTTTGTGAGATGCCCTTTGGGAGTGAATATAGACTTTCCGGCAAGCCTGGCAAGGATAGGAAGCGGCGCTTTCGCCGGCTGCAAAATGCTGGAGAGCGTGAGCTTCGGAGGAGAAATCGAAATAGGAGAGGCGGCGTTTGAGGAGACCGGCATCAAAGGAACTCTGACGCTGGACTACAAAATCAGATTCACCGGCACTCGTCAATTCGCCGGCTGCCCGATAAGCAGTCTTGTTGTCAGAAGCGGGGTTTTCTCTTTGCCTACAGCGATGCTGGAGGGCTGCATGAAGCTGTATGAGGTCACAATTCCGCCTTCGGTGACGAGCATGAATAACTTCCTCGGAAATCTGCCGATGGTGAACAGGGGTATTACCATGAGGGCCGAGCAGGGCTCTGCCGCACACATTTACGCAAACGAGCAGAAGCTCAGGTTCATCGCCACAGGCGCGGTGGAGATGAATTTCATCGACATCGGCACTCACTGGGCGAAAGAGGATATCCTCTGGGCAAATCGCGCGGGGCTTTTCGGCGGCGTTTCAAGTGTGCTTTTCTCGCCGAATACCTCAATGCTGCGCGAAATGTTCGCCGCGGTGCTTTACAGAACAACTGGCGATGCAATCCCAACAGAGCTTTCAGGCTTTGCAGACGTGGCGGATAATGTATATTTCACGAGAGCCGCGAGCTGGGCAAAATCGGCGGGGATTATCCAGGGCATTGAGCCGACGCTTTTCGGCACGGGTATGCCGATAAGAAGGCAGGATATTGTCACGATGCTGTACAGATACGCGGAATATATTGGCGAAGACATGAGTAATTCCGCACCAATCGACGGCTTTGCAGATGCATCTGATGTCAGCGGATATGCCATTGCCCCGATGATGTGGGCTGTGGCAAGCGGAATAATCGCAGGAGACGAGCTCGGCAACCTCAATCCTTTTGGCCTCGCGACGAGAGCGGAGGTGGCGGCGATTCTCCACAGATTCTTTGAAGGCCCGCCGGAAACAGACCCGGAACAGGAGATTCCGGAGGAACCGGGCGAGGAGAATCCCGAGGATACAATCCCGGAAGAGCCTCCGGAAGATGTGTCGGAGCCGCCGGAGGAAGACACAATTAAATGAGAAAAGCGAGCAGAACAGCGGGAACTTGTAATTCTGAGAAAAAAATAGTACAATTAGTTTAAGTTAACGTATCACAGGGAGGAATGACGATGAAGAAGCTATTATCCGTATTGATGGTTTTGTGCATGATGCTTACGCTTTTACCGGCTGTGACAGTAGCCGCGGAGGGAGACATAATCGGCGCTGAACCGGGTGAAACACCCGGGGAGGATATGCCTGTTGATGAGCCTGTGCCTACCGAGCCGGAGACGCCGCTGCCGCCGCTTTTGGAGGGCACAGTCAGTCAGTCTCTCGGAAGCGGAACGATTTATGTTGACAGCGCAAGCGGAATGCTGATGGAGGTCAGAGACGTCACGGGGGTTACGGTTATACCCACCGAGGTTGGGGGCATTACGATTACATCAATATATTCGTCATGGACGGAAGCCGAAGACGAATCAACCATTGATGCAATATCGGCCTTTTCGGCGAGCCCGGAGCTCACGAGTGTTGTTCTTCCCGGCACGATAAAAGAGATTGGCCAGTATGCTTTCTACAGTAACGCAAAGCTCTCAGAGGTCACGCTCTCCGAAGGTGTGACGGCAATAGGCAGGAAAGCCTTTGCGAATTCAGTTTTGGAGAAAATCAATATCCCGAGGACGGTAACCTCCATTGACCCGCAGTTCTGTGACAGCGAACGCCTCACAGTGAATCTTGATGCCGCCAACGGAGCATATATGATTGAAAACGGCATTATTTACTCAAAAGACATCAGAACCGTGATTTGCGCACCAGAGCAGACCACGATTAATAAGAACCTCACATTCAACTCAAGAACGAGGACAATCGCCAGCCGCGCCTTTATGGGCAGAAAAAATCTGGTGACAGTTGAATTCTCGGATGGCGTGCGCGTGCTTGAAGACGCCGTCTTTAAAAACTGCGTTGATTTGAACCTGGTTACGATGAACAGAGGCGTTACGAGAGTGGGCAATGAGATCTTCTCCGGCTGCACAAACCTCATCAAAGTTAATATTCCCGATACAATCACAACATATGGCGACTATATGTTCAAGGGCTGCGAGAAGCTCAATTCACTGGTAATTCCAAAGGCGTGGAGAACAGTTTCCGAGGGCATGTATATGAATTCCGGCCTGGCCTCGGTTCCTAACGCACAGGAAATAACCTCTATCGGCGCCTATGCCTTCGCAGGCAGTACCATGCTGAGAAGCGTGGATTTCACTGACAGCCTGACGACGATTATCAGTGCACATGCTTTTGAAGGCTGCACCGGGCTTAACAGCGTGACGCTTAAGGCAGGCATGAAGGTAGGCTCCTTTGCCTTTGCGGGCTCGGGCGTTTCCGGCACGCTGAATATCCCCGAAAGGCTTGTTCTTGACGGCGGGTATCAATTTGCAAATTGCGTGCAGCTTGAAAAGGTGTCTATAGGAAGAAACAACATCTCGCTCGGAGAGCTCATGTTTGCGGCCTGCGAGAACCTCAAGGAGGCGATGATTCCCGAGACGGTGGTAAATCTCAACAATGCATTTGAGAATGTTTCGCCGCTTCTAGTGATAACAGGTTACTCCGGCTCTGACGCACACCGCTATGCTGTGAGCAAAATCATTCCGTTCATCTCCATCGGCTTTGCCGAGGTGAAGCTTACAGATATTGCCGAGCACTGGGGTAAAACAGATATTGAGTGGACGTATTACCAAGCCTTGTTCGGCGGCACCTCGCCCACCACCTTTGAGCCGAATCTTGCGATGACAAGGGCCATGTTCGTGGCAGTAATGCAGAGGCTCGCGCAGGAAAAAGCTGTGGGTGAAGCGGATTACTTTATTGATGTAGAGCCGTTTTGGTATTATACACCGGCAGTGTCATGGGCTGTGGAAGCGGGAATTACAGACGGCACCTCGCCGACGGAGTTTTCGCCGAATCTTAACATAAGAAGGCAGGATCTTTGCACAATGCTGTACAGATATGCCATCCATAAGGGATATGATTATGATGTCTATGACCAAATGATGGACGACCAGGAAGCCGGCCTGCCAATTGGCATAAACAAGTTCGGTGACGCCGGGATAGTAGCGAACTACGCCAAGGAAGCGCTCAACTGGGCTATTTATAAGGGAATTATCAACGGCGATGAATTCGGCATGATTAACCCGAACGGCCCAGCGACAAGAGCAGAGGTTGCGGCGATGATTCACAGGTTTTGCACCGCATACGGAATCTAAACAATATTTTGCTCCCCGCTTAAGCCGAGACTTAAGCGGGGAGTTTTTCCTTGCCAAAAGAGAGGCGGGGTGATATGATTGTGCTAGAAAACTAAGGAGGAAGAAAAATGGGCTTTGAGTTTGAAAGAGTTACACCGGAGGCAGTCGGGATACCGTCCGCCGCCATATTGGAGACAATGAAGGCGCTTGACGCGGCGGGCATTGAGCTGCACACGATGAAGCTGCTGCGCCACGGGAAGGTCTGCGCCGAGGCATGCTGGGCGCCTTATGCCGAGGACATACCGCACGCTCTTTTTTCGCTGACGAAGAGCTTTACCTCAACGGCAATCGGTTTTGCCGTTCAGGAGGGGTTACTCTCTCTTGATGAAAAGCTCGTTGATCTTTTCCCAACCCTGCTTCCCGAAAACCCGAGCGAGAATCTGAAAAAATGCACCGTGCGCCACTTGTTGATGATGGGCTGCGGCCATGAGACGGAAATCTCAAACCTCGGCATGGGAGACATGAGCTGGGAAGAAACCTTCATCAAAAATGAGTTTGTCTATGAGCCGGGCACAAAGTTCATGTATAACACAGCAGGCACAAATATGCTCTGCGCCATTTTGAAGCTGAAAACGGGCCTGAGCCTCACCGAATTCCTCACGCCACGCCTGTATGAGCCGCTGGAGATTACCGGCGAGATGCTTATGGTAACCCTGCCGGACGGCATAGACGGCGGCGGGTTCGGCTATAAGCAGACAATCGGGAACCTTGCGAAGTTCGCGCAGTTTGCCGCCAACAAGGGCAGCTGGCAGGGCAAGCAGCTCCTGAACGCCGAATGGTTTGAAATGGCGTTTTCAAAGCAAATCCGCAATGATGATTCCGGCAATCCCTCGCCGGACTGGCAGCAGGGTTATGGCTTCCAGTTCTGGAGGTGCCAGCCGGAGGGAGTTGTGCGCGGCGACGGCGCGTTCGGGCAGTATGCGATAATCATGCAGAAGCAGGACGCGGTGCTGGTGTTCAACTCGGCTGAAATAGATATGCAGCCCGCTTTGAGCGTAATCTGGGAGAAGCTTTTGCCGGCGATGGCGGACGCGGCACTTCCTGAAAATACCGAGGATTCCTCTCACCTGAGACACTACCTTGAAAACGCGCGCATCACGACGATGCACAGCGCACGCGTCCCCGCGGCGGAAACGCTTATAAGCTCCGTGAAGCTTGTGCCGGATGAGAAGTATCCGCTGTTGACGACGATAATCGGCGGAGTGGGAAGGCTTAAACCCGAAAGCGGCGAGCTGAAATCACTGCGGTTCGACATAGCTCCGCACGGCGAGGCGTTTCTGCATGTGGAGGAGAGCGAAGGCAATTATAAGCTGAATCTCGGCATGGAGAGCGAATTCGTGCGTACCGATGTGCGCGGTGAGCCGTTCGCGGCAAACGCCAGAATGCGCGCGCAGAATAAGCTTGAGTTCGAGATAAGAAACCTCAGAACTCTTAGCGGCACGCGGTTTATAGTCAAATTCGGCGCGGATAAGGCCGAGGTCTCGGCAGATTCGTCCTTGCCGCTGTTCGGCGGGCTTTCAGAGCCGCCGAAGCCTTTAATGACATTCGGCTATGAGGGCGACACAGATAAGATGAAAGCACTGCAAAATCAGCTATAGGCAAAACAAAAAGGCTCCCATGAGGAGCCTTTTTCGATGCGGTTTATTATTTCAGCTCGGTTGAGCCGAACGTGTCAAACGGGAAAAGCCGCTGGATTACCTTGCCCTGCACCTGCCCC